>NZ_JCBAJA010000024.1:0-93432 GCF_059834885.1 Microbulbifer sp. SE14
CGGAATTCCGGGCTGAAATTTCTCTTCTTCGTCATCATATCCACCTGACTTTCTCTGTGAGTGATCATACACTCAAAACCAGGTGACCAGATTCACTATGCCACTACAATTAATCTGATTGTGCAACTGGCTCGTTACGGCGTCATATGCTTCGGCCTGACAAGGGCTGTACATAAAATGCTCAATATTTGGATGTGCCGCAGCGCTATCTCCGACCAATACCGGCCAGCCATGTTCAGCGAGTATCTCTTTCAGACGCGACGCCGCTATCCGTTCCAATTCATTATATACAAGGCGCCCGTCGAATTCGGTATGGCGTGAAACAGCGCGCCAGGCCAAATGCTGCCCGAAGAATGCCTAAGCCAGCCGGCTACGAGTCCGACTCCGAAGGGCAGCAGGATAACGATGGGCCAAAGCTGGGGGGCGAAGATCAGGACCAGGAGATGCGGTGCGAGAAAGATGCTCGCTTGAATTAGATTGGCTTTCCAAAAGGACAGCCGACGGAAGAGTGCTCCAGCGATGAGGCCACGGAACACTAACTCCTCCGGTATCCCGGTCGCAATGAATCCATAAAAGAGCGCAGAAGAAACCGAGACGACTCCTGCGGCAACACCAGCATAAGGTCCGAGCATTGAGCCCTGGAACGTGCTTGCCCAAGATGAAATCCATATGGTCGGCAAGATCACAAACGCGGTAACAATGCAGGCATATATGTAGGATTGCACGTTCCCCAGGGACAGGCCGAGCCTTCCTGCAATCTCGGGAAGTTGGATCCCTCTCCAGAGGCGAAGGACCGCGATATAGACGAAGACAGGCACGAGAAACGGGAGGGCATTCTGTAAAGCCTTGCCAAGCGTCATCATTTCCATAGGTTGACCACGTAATGCCGCCAGCGGGGGCGACTTGCCTTGTGCGCGTTCTGCGTGGAAATGGGGGTGAAGCGCAACCAGGCATTTGATGGGCACGCTTCGCTTTGCCCATCCTACTGCGGGCATGCAGGCCGGCGAGCCGGGCCGTGGCTCTCGGCTTACCAGTCGTGCATGGACCCGTCCTCCAACCGGTTCACCGGCAGGTAGGCCCGCTTGTACGGATATCGCTGCGCCAGCGCCTCGTCGATATCCACTCCCAGCCCCGGCGCCTCGCCGGGATGCAAATAGCCGTCGGCGAACTGGTAGTGGTGGGGGAAGACGGCGTCGGTGTCGGCGGTGTGGCGCATGTACTCCTGGATGCCGAAATTGGGGATCGACAGGCCGAAATGCAGTGCCGCGGCCATGGTAATGGGCGACAGGTCGGTGGCGCCGTGGCAGCCGGTGCGCACCTTGTAGAGTTCCGCCAGATTGGCGATGCGCTTCAGGTGGGTGATGCCGCCGGCGTGCAGCACCGTCGCGCGGATATAGTCGATCAGCTGTTCCTCGATCAGCTGCTTGCAGTCCCAGATGGTGTTGAACACCTCGCCCACCGCCAGCGGGGTGGTGCTGTGTTGGCGGATCAGGCGGAAGTTGGCCTGGTTTTCCGCCGGCACCGCGTCCTCGAGCCAGAAGAGGCGGTAGGGCTCCAGGTCTTTGGCCAGGCGCGCCGCCTCTATCGGCGTGAGGCGGTGGTGGACGTCGTGCAGCAGGTGCACATCCCAGCCCAGCTGTTCCCGCGCGGCGGCGAAGAGTTCCGGTGCGCTCTGCAGGTATTTTTCCGTGGACCAGATATTTTCGGTGGGCAGGTCCGCGTCCGCGGGCTCGTAGAAATCCTTGTCTTTGGAGACGCCGTAGGTGGATTTGAGGCCGGGCACGCCGGACTGCAGGCGCACGGCGCGGTAGCCGCGCTCGATATAGCGCCGGGCTTCTTTCAGGGTGTCCTCGATGGTTTCGCCGTTGGCATGGCCGTAGACCATGCAGCCCTCGCGGCAGGCGCCGCCGAGCAGCTGGTACAGCGGCAGGCCGGCGAGCTTGGCTTTGATGTCCCACAGGGCCATATCCACCGCGGCGATGGCGCACATGGTCACCGGGCCGCGGCGCCAGTAGGCGCCGCGGTAGAGGTACTGCCAGGTGTCCTCGATTTTGTGGGCGTCGCGGCCGATCAGGCAGGGGATGACGTGGTCTTCCAGGTAGCTGGCCACGGCCAGTTCGCGCCCGTTCAGGGTGGCGTCGCCGACGCCGTGCACGCCGGCGTCTGTCTCTATTTTCAGGGTGACGAAGTTGCGCCCGGGGCTGGTGATGATGACGCGGGCGGCGGTGATTTTTGGCATGGATTCCTTCTTCCAAGAATTTGGGGTTGACGCTGTAGGAGCGGCTCGGCCGGAAGCGGCCCGTGGCCGCGATCGGCAGTGGTTTCAGCCAGAGAAGCCTTGTTGCCCTCTCCCCCAGCCCCAGTGACTCGCGCCGTCCCTGGCGCTCGCCCGCTTCGCGGGCGCCTTCGGCGTCCAAATCGGCTGTCCTGCCGATTTGTCCCGCAAGCGGGAGAGGGGAGCGGGCCTGCGGCCCGCGCGGGCGAACACAAGGTTCGCCCCTACGGCCGAGTTCCGAGTCCCGAGTCCCGAGTTCCGAGTCCCGATTAAAGCCCTTCGAGATCGAGTTCTCGCAGTGCCTGTAAGTGCCCCTCGAGGGTGTCCTCTCCTGTATAGGCCACTGCGCGCCATTTTTCCGTTGCGGTCATGGAGCCGCCGGGGGCCAGGGTTTTGTAGGGTGCGTGTACTTCCAGTTCCAGCACGCCGCTGTTTGGGTCGGCCGGGTCCTGTTCCAGGTAGAGTTCCACCTGTCCCTGGTCCGGGTGGATCGACTCCCGCGGCTGCTGCGGGAATTCGATCGCGAACAGCTGGCCGCGGGTGAAGACGGCGATCCAGCCGGCGGCGGGTTCTATAAAGGCCTTGGCCTTGATCTTTTCGCCGCGGGCGAAATCGAAAAAGCCGCGCTGGCGTTTTTCCTTATCCGCCTCTGCCTCGGCGGACATTTCCGGGAATTTCTCCAGGCGCAGGTCGCGGTCGAAATCAGTCACCGGCACATAGATGCGGGCGTCCGGGCCGACGCGGGTGTTGAACCAGATATCCCAGCTGACACTCTCGTCGCGGCGGTTGGTGGCTTGCACCCGGTGCAGCAGGGCATCACCTTGCAGCGCAAACTCCTTGGTCAGCTGCAGGCCGGTGACCGGGCTGACGGGGGAGACGATTTTTGCCGAGGTTTCGTTCATCTCGGCCAGGCTGTAATCGCTCAACACGGTAAAGGGGTCCGGCGGCCACACGGCCTTTTCCGCGCGGCGTTCGGTGTTGACGGCCTGCTGTTGCCACCAGTCGCCCTGGGGGCCGGGCCAGACGATATGGCCGAAGTAGGGGATAGCCCCCGCCTCTGCGGAGACCTTTGGATCCGGCTGCTCTGTCACCGCGGTGCCCAGCTTCAGCAGGTTGTCCATGCCCGCGGCGGAGAAGCCGAGGCCGCGGCCGCCGATCTGCGGCGTGAAGCGGTAGCTCAGGTGGTCGTTTTCCAGGGTGTGTACGGCCGGTTGTGCCTGCGCCGCACCGGCACAGGACAGGGCCGCGAGCAGCAAATAGTACTTAAATGATTTATTCATGGCTCAGTCCGCAAAGGCACTCAGGGTCCGGATACTGCCGTCGTCGTTGTGGGCCAGCGGCATCATCTTCACGTTGCGCAGGTGGGTCTGGCCGCCGGACAGCTGGGTGTCGTGGTAGAAGAGATACCACTGGCCGTCGAACTCGGCGATGGAGTGGTGGTTGGTCCAGCCCAGCACCGGTTCCAGCAGTACGCCGCGGTAGGTGAAGGGGCCGTAGGGATTGTCGCCGGTGGCGTAGGCAATATTGTGGGTGTCACCGGTGGAGTAGGAGAAGTAGTAGGTGTCCCCGTACTTGTGCAGCCAGGCGGCCTCGAAGAAGCGCTTGTCGTTGTCGCCGGCGGCAATGGGTTTGCCGTCCGGGTACTGCAGCAGGATTTTTTTCGGCTTCTCGGCGAAGCTGAGCATATCGTCGGAGAGTTTTGCCACCATCGGCGCTATGGCCGGCTCACTGGCGGCGGGGTAGCTGTCCTCCGCCACGTACTCCCCGGTCTGCCAGCGCTGCAGCTGGCCGCCCCAGATGCCGCCGAAATAGAGGTAGTGCTCGCCGTCGTCCTCGAACACGGTCGGGTCAATGCTGTAGCTGCCGGGAATGGGTTTTTCCATCGCCTTGAAGGGGCCGGTGGGGGAGTCGCTCACGGCGACGCCGATGCGGAATATGTCCTGCTTGTCCTTGGCCGGGAAATACAGGTAGTAGTTGTCCCCTTTCCTGGCCGCGTCCGGCGCCCACATCTGCCGCTTGGCCCAGGGTACCTGGTCGACGGACAGGGCCACGCCGTTGTCGGTTACCTCGCCGCCGATTTTGTCCATGGACAGGATGCGGTAGTCG
The DNA here is from genome assembly GCF_059834885.1 of Microbulbifer sp. SE14. Classification (NCBI taxonomy): domain Bacteria; kingdom Pseudomonadati; phylum Pseudomonadota; class Gammaproteobacteria; order Cellvibrionales; family Microbulbiferaceae; genus Microbulbifer; species Microbulbifer sp. SE14. Next base: position 4,382 of record NZ_JCBAJA010000024.1, read on the forward strand.
CGCATCGCGAAGTGCGCGCCGGTGTCGTCCATCGGGATATCGGTTTCTATATCGTGGGAGGGGTAGATGTAGAGTTTGCCGTTCCACACGTGGGCTGAGGGGTCGGCGGTGTAGATGTGGTTGACCAGGGGCTGGGAGGTAAACTTGCGCTCCTGGGCCATGCGGCGGTTTTCGGCTTCTTTCTGGATGACGTCGGGGACTTCTTCCGCGGCGGCGGACATTGTGGTTCCCAGGGCAAGCAGTGCGATAAAGAGCTTCTTCTGCATCATCGTTGTTTTTCTCCGGCTTTATTGTTTGATATCAAATACGGTTTCTTTGTAGGAGCCTGCTTGCAGGCGAATCGCGACGGAGCTCCGTTCTTTTTCGCCTGCAGGCAGGCTCCTACAGGGGGGCGATCGGCCGGGTTCGCGAATTCACGTTTCCACCGTCAATGTAACCGTTTTTAAATCGGTGGAATTGGGCCCAACCATAATCTCGAATTCCCCCGGCTCCACCAGCCGCTGCATGGCGCTGTTCCACAGTGACAGGGCCTGTGAATCCAGGGTGAATTCGATTTTCCGTTTCTCCCCCGGCTGCAGGGATACGCGCTCGAAGCCGCGCAGTTCCTTCACCGGCCGGGTCACCGAGGAGACCCTGTCGCGGATATAGAGCTGCACCACCTCGTCGCCGGCGCGCTCGCCGGTATTCTGTACTTCCACTGTTACCTTTACGCTTCCATCGGACTTGATCGACTGTGCCGACAGCTGCGGCGCGCCTATCTCGAACTCCGTGTAGCTGAGGCCGAAGCCGAAGGGGAACAGCGGACTCTTGTCGTCGAACAGGTAGCCGCGCCGGGCGCTGGGTTTGTGGTTGTAGTAGAGGGGCAGCTGGCCCACGTTGCGGGCGAAGGTGAGCGGCAGCTTGCCACCGGGATTGGTGTCGCCGAAAAGTGCCTCGGCCAGGGCGGTGCCGCCCTCCTGGCCCGGGTACCAGGCCTCGATCAGGCCGTTGGCGCCCGCGGCGATTTCCTCCAGCGCCGGCGGGCGGCCGTTGATCAGCACCACGATCACCGGCTTGCCCAGCGCGAACATCGCCTGCGCCAGTTCCTCCTGTTCGCCGACGAGGCGCAGGCTGGACCTGTCCCCCAGGTGGTTGCCTGCCCAGGCTTCGCGGCTGGTCTGCTCGGTATCGCCGAGGGCCAGCACTATGGCGTCGGCATCGCGGGCCGTCTCCACCGCCTCGCGGATGCGCTGCAGGTTTTCCCCGCGGTCGGCGAGCTGCACCTCGCTCGCCCACCAGTCGCTGCTTTCGGTGATGCGCGCGCCCTCGGCGTAGCGCACCTCGCCGGGGAATCGCGCCCTGATGCCGTCCAGCAGGCTGACCCGCTGGCGCGGCAGGCCGGAGTAGCCGCCCAGGCGCGCCACCGCGGCGTTGGGGCCTATGACCGCCAGGGTTTTTATTGCCGATTCATCCAGGGGCAGGGCGCCGTCGTTTTTCAGCAGCACCAGGGATTTGCGCGCGGCCTCCAGGGCCAGTTGGCGGGTGTCGGGATCTTCGATGACCGCCTCGGCCCTGTCGGCATCGGCGTAGGGGTTCTCGAACAGGCCGGCGTTGAATTTCAGCCTGAGCATGCGCCGCACTGCCTGGTCCAGTTGCGATTCGGGGACGCGGCCGCCGCGCACCGCGTCGGCGAGGGTGGGGTAGGCGCGGCCGTCCGGGAGTTCGGAGTCCACGCCGGCGTCCAGGGCGGCGGCGGCTGCGGATTCCATATCCGGCAGCAGGTGGTGCAGGTCCACCAGTTGTTCGATCGCCTCGTAGTCGCTGACCACGGCGCCCTCGAAGCCCCACTCGCCGCGCAGCACGTCGTTCAGCATCCACTTGTTCACGTGGCTGGGCACGCCGTCTATCTCGTTGTAGGAGGCCATCAGTGCGCCCAGTTGCGTGCGCCTGACCACCTGCTCGAAGGGCGGGAAGAAATATTCGCGCAGTGTGCGCTCGCCGAAGGGCGCCGCGCCCACGTTGATGCCGCTCTCCGGCTGGCCGTGGCCGGTCATATGCTTGAGGGTGGCGAAGACGCGGTCGTCCGCCAGCGGCAGACTGTCTCCCTGCAGCCCCCTGACCGCGGCCACGCCCATCTCGCCCACCAGGTAGGGGTCCTCGCCGAAGGTCTCCTCGATGCGTCCCCAGCGCGGGTCGCGGGCGATATCCACCACCGGCGACAGCACCAGCGGCACGCCGCGGGCGCGCACCTCGCGGGCAATCACCCGGTTCACCCGCTGCACCAGTTCGGTGTCCCAACTGCTGGCCAGGGCTATGGCCTGGGGAAAACTGGTGGCATCGCGAGTCGCGTAGCCGTGCAGCGCCTCGGCGTGGAAGAGCACCGGAATGCCGAGGCGGGTTTCGTTCAGCGCGTAGTCCTGCACCGCGTTGATAAATGCCACCGTGTTGCGCGGGCTGCGCCAGCGCTGGCCGCCGCCCTCCCCGGTGTCGGGCGCGCCGCGGCGGTCGGAGGGGCGGGCGATCTGGCCTATGCCGTGGGGGTGCAGGTCGCGGGCCTTGGCGGGATCGAAATTGAGGTCGGCGTCGACGATATTCGCCTTGTCCTGCCACAGGGTGGTGACCTGGGCCACCTTCTCCTCCAGGGTCATGCGCGCCAGCAGGTCCTCGACCCGCGCGTCCACCGGTGCGCCCGCATCCCGGTAGAGGGTGGCGCTGGTTTTGCCGCCGCTGCAGGCCATCAGTGCGGCCAGTCCGGCGCCGGCGCCGAGGCCGAGAAGCAGTCGGGGCAGTCGTAGTGTTAGTCGCTGTGGGGATAGCACGCTGCTCTTCCTCCCATCGTTATTGTTGTTTTTCAGTTTATGATAGCGCTACCATAATAAATCAGCGCCGGTCTTTGTCAAAGGTTCGGTCGTAACTATTCCCCGTAAATCGATGCGGATTTCCTATGGGCGAGTAGTTACGTTTGGTCAAAGACCGCGCGCAGTCTGAGCGAGAGAAAAACAATAACGAGGATTCGGCGATGCGATGTTCATCCCTGCTGGTGTGCCGCGCGGCACTGCTGCTGTCATTATTGATTGCACCACTGGCCTCGGCCGAGGACGGCTACGACCTGTGGCTGCGCTACCGGCCGCTGGAGCCCGAGTGGCGCTCGGCCTACCGCGAGTCGCTGCGCTCGCTGGTGATGCCGCAATCCCCGTCGCCGACCCTGGCCGCGGCGCGGGGCGAACTCCGGCGCGGCCTGGCGGGCCTGCTCGGCGAGGCGCCAACCCTGGCGGAAAAAATCCGCGGGAAGGGCGCGCTGCTGGTCGGCACGCCGGATTCGTCGCCCCTGATCGCGAGCCTGGAGCTGCCGCTGGAATCCCTGGGGGAGGAGGGCTACCTGATCCGCGGCGTCGACACCGGCGGCCGCAAGGCGATCGCCATCGCCGCCAACAGCGATATCGGTGTCCTCTACGGCGCCTTCCACTTTCTGCGCCTGCTGCAGACCCGCCAGCCCCTGGCGGAGCTGGATATCGCCAGCCACCCGCGCATCCAGTTGCGCCTGCTGAACCACTGGGACAACCTGGACCGCACCGTCGAGCGCGGCTACGCCGGCCAGTCCCTGTGGGACTGGTGGAAGCTGCCGGAATACGCGGACCCTCGTTACACCGACTATGCCCGCGCCAATGCCTCCGTTGGCATCAACGGCACCGTGCTCAACAACGTCAACACCAACGCCGACAGCCTGGCCCCGCGCTATATCGCCAAGACCGCGGCGCTGGCCGACGTATTCCGCCCCTACGGCATCCGCGTCTATCTCTCCGCCCGCTTCAGCGCGCCGGTGGAGATCGGCGGCCTGGAAACCGCCGACCCGCTGGATCCGGCGGTGCGCGGCTGGTGGAAGAAAAAGGCCGATGAAATCTACGCGGCCATCCCCGATTTCGGCGGTTTCCTGGTCAAGGCCAACTCCGAGGGCCAGCCGGGGCCCCAGGACTACGGCCGCAGCCACGCCGACGGTGCCAATATGCTCGCCGCGGCCCTGGCGCCCCACGGCGGCGTGGTGATGTGGCGCGCCTTCGTCTATTCGGACGTCAATCCCGAGGACAGGGCCAAGCAGGCCTACAGCGAGTTCCAGCCCCTGGACGGCCGCTTCGCCGACAATGTGATACTGCAGGTCAAGAACGGCCCCATCGACTTCCAGCCCCGCGAGCCCTTCCACCCGCTGTTCGGCGCCATGGAGGAGACCAACCTGATGCTGGAGCTGCAGATCACCAAGGAGTACCTGGGCTTCGCCACCCACCTGGTGTACCTGGGCCCGCTGTTCGAGGAGGTGCTGGATGCGGATACCTGCCAGGCCGGAAGAGTGGCTGGGGCTAGCTCCCCTCTCCCGCTTGCGGGGGAGGGGCCGGGGGAGGGGGCAAAGCGAGCCGCAGGCCCGTCAATCGCGGCCAACGGCCACTCCTACGGGGATGGAGTGGCAAGCTGCGGGGGAAGCGCCACCGTAGCCCGCGTCATCGACGGCAGCCTGCACGGCTACACCCACACCGGCATCGCCGGCGTCTCCAATATCGGCAGCGACCGCGATTGGAGCGGTTCCATCTTCAACCAGTCAAATTGGTACGCCTTCGGCCGCCTGGCCTGGAATCCCGATCTTTCCGCGCGGGATATCGCCGGGGAGTGGCTGAAAATGACCTTCACCCCGGACCAGCGTTTCGTCGAGCCCGCCCGCGACATCATGCTGCGCTCGCGCCAGGCGGCGGTGGACTACATGACCCCGCTGGGGCTGGCCCACCTGATGGGCACCGACCACCACTACGGGCCGGCGCCCTGGGTCGACGATCTGGGCCGCCCGGAGTGGAATCCCGCCTACTACCACCGCGCCGACCGCAACGGCATCGGCTTCGATCGCACCGCCGAGGGCAGCGATGCGGTGGCCCAGTATGCGCCACCGGTCGCGCGCCTTTTCGGCAGCCGCAGTTCCGTGCCCGACGACTACCTGCTGTGGTTCCACCACCTGCCCTGGGATTACCCGATGGGATCCGGCCGCAGCCTGTGGGCGGAGCTTGTGCACCGCTACGACCGCGGGGTGAATGAAGTGGATGCAATGCGGGACGCCTGGGCTGAACTGGAACCCTTCGTGGACGCGGAGCGCTTCGCCAAGACCGAGCGCTTCCTGGCCATACAGCAGCGCGAGGCGCGCTGGTGGCGCGACGCCAGCATCGCCTACTTCCGCGAAGTGTCCGGTCGCGCGCTGCCCGAGGGCGTGCGCGAGCCCGCGCACTCGCTGGAGTACTACCGGGCGCAGCCGGTGCCCTGAAGTAGTGGGGCGCGGTTGATCTGCCGCCTTTTGCCGGTGTACTTTGCACAGTCATAACAATAAATAGTGCGCTGGCGGCCCGCCGCGGCCTCACCGGCTCCGCCCCCGCGCCTCCCGGCGATTATGAGACACCACATTCGGTCAGCTTTCCCGTTCCTGTTGGCGGCATTCCTGGGTGTCGGCGGCAGCCTATCATCCGCCCTGGAAAGCGATGGTGCGTCGCTGCTGGCGCAGTGCCACCGTTTCGACATACCAGCGCAGCCGCTGGACCGGGCGCTGCTGGAATTCTCCCGCCAGTCGGGCCTGGCGGTGCTGGCCTCGTCGCGGATCGACCTGGCGGGACAGTCGTCACCACTGAGCGGAGAGAAGCCGGCCGCGGAGGCCCTGCAACAGTTGCTGGCAGGCTCGGGGCTCGGCTTCAAACAGGTGGACGGCCAGGGGTTGGTGATACTGCCCCCGTCGGCAGCGGAAGCCGGGCGTGAACCAGCCGCGTCCGGGAAAACCGCCGCAGACAGGCCCACTCTCGAAGAGGTGGTGGTCGTGGCCAGCAAGAGGCACACCAACCTGCAGGACACGCCCATGGCGGTGACCGCCCTCGACGGTGAGCTGCTCGCCGGGCGCGGCATAGACACCCTGTACCAACTCGCCGAGCAGGTGCCCAGCCTGGAGATCGCGCGCAACGGCGATCACACGGCGTCGATGCTCTACCTGCGCGGCGTGGGCTCCGACAACTACACCGAGGCCGGGGACCCGGGTCTCGCCATCCATGTGGACGGCATCTACAGCAGCCGCAGCCAGGGTCCCGCCGCCATGCTGTACGACCTGGACCGGGTGGAAGTGCTGCGCGGCCCCCAGGGCACCCTGTTCGGGCGCAACTCCACCGGCGGCGTCATCAACTACCACACGGCGAAACCGGAAGGGGAAGCCTTCTCCCGCGTCGAAGCCACCCTCGGCAACTACCGGCGCAGGAAGCTGAGCGGTGTGGTGAACCTGCCGGTGACCGGCGACTGGGCGCTGCGGCTTGCCGGCGTCTCCGACGAATCCGACGGCTATACCCGATTCGCCCCCGGCTCTGCATCCACCGCCGCGGCGCGGCGCTACAACAATACCGACCTGTTCAGCCACCGCCTGAGCTCCGACTGGCAGCTCGACGACGGGCTCAACTGGTGGTCCAGCTACGAGCGCTTCGAAGACCGCGGCGCCGGCAGCCTGCCGGTGGCGGACTACGACACCCCGGTGCTGATCGACACCCCTGGCCGCACCGACCTGGTGCAGGACAGCTTTCGCAGCCGCCTGCAGTGGACCCTGGATAACGGCATCGACCTCACCTACATCAGCGGCTACAGCCGCATGCGGCGCAGCCAGATCTGGGATGGCGACCGCAGCGGCGCCCCGGGCAGCGAGACGGACCCCCTGATCTACCACCAGAGCCACCACACCGTCTGGGCCGAGAACGTCTCGCGCCAGCACGAACTGCAGCTAAAGAGTGGTGACGACGAGGCGCTGCGCTGGCTGCTGGCCTATTTCGATTTCCGCGAGCGCAACGACATCCGCTTTGATCTCGAGCACCAGGACAGCGACGGCAGCGGCTGGGGCGGCGCGCCCTCGCACAGCTTCCAGCAGCCGGACCGCGGCTCGCGTCTCGCCGCCGTCTACGGCCAGCTGGATCTGGACCTGTCGCCCCGCTGGCAACTGTCCGCTGGTGCCAGGAGCGGGCGCGACCAGCGCTACGACCGCGGCGGGCGCAATATCGGCTGCCCGGACCTGATCCGCGCCGACCGTGGCGGCGCACTGGGCCCGGTGGCGGTCAACCGCGAGTCCGCACAAGAGGGCCAGTGTTTCGTCAGCAATTACAACGACGTGTCCCGCTCCTGGCGCAGCACCACCCAGATGGCGCGGCTCTCCTACAAACCGGGCAAGCGGACCCTGCTCTACCTTCTCTACGCCGAGGGTTTCAAGCCGGGCATGGTCCAGGACGGCGGTGGCCTGGCCGGCGTCTACGGCGGCGGTGACGATCCCGCCTTCCGCGCGGCCCTGGCGGAACTCATCGCCCGCAACAACAGCGACGACCCCGACGTGCGCGCCTATGTGGAACCCGAGACCAGTGCCAACCTGGAACTGGGTTTCAAGCTGGGCCTCCTCGACGGCGCCATGACCGTCAACGGCGCCCTGTTCGAGACCCATTACCGGGATCTGCAGGTATCCGGCGTCGCCGTGGACGAGCGGGGTTTCGAGCGGGTGCGCAGCACCAACGCCGCCTCAGCCACCATTCGCGGCCTGGAGCTGGAGCTCAACTGGGCCGCCAGCCTCAACGGACGCCTCAGCGGCTTCGTGTCGCTGCTCGACGCCCGTTACGACCGCTTTCTCGGCGTGGACAACGACTTCCCGCGCTACGGCCGGACCTGGAACCCGGCTGCCGCCGGTGCCGACAATCCGGATCTGGTGGATTTCAGTGGCAACCGACTCAAGCAGGCGCCGCGACTCAGCTTCGGCCTCAACTACAGCCACAGCCTGATGGTCCGGGATCTGCTGCGGCTCACCTCGCGGCTCGGCCTGCGCTACTCCGACGAGGTCTTTTTCGACGAGGCCAACCGCGGCCAGCGCAGCGGTGTACTGCTGGACAACCGCACCGGCCTCTGGGTGGAGGATCCCAACGGTTCCGCCGCGAACATCGATTTCCAGCCGGCCTACTGGCGCTGGGATGCCGGCATCAGAATAGAGCCCGGCGCCGGCAACTGGTGGCTGGAGCTGTACGGCGAGAACCTGACGGACGAGGTGGTGCGCTACGACGTGCAGACGCCGGAACTGGAGCACCCGGAATTCTACCTGGCCCCGCCCCGCACCTTCGGCGTTCAGTTGGGGCTGCAGTTCGATTGACCGGCCCTGTTTTTTCAGTTGGTGGGGGGACGATTGCCGGTGCCCCTGCGTCCCAGTTGGGCGAGATGAGAGAATAACAACAGTGAACGATAGCCATGCTGCAAGCGCGTGCCGGCTTCCCGGTGCCTGAAAAGACGGCAGAAAACAGCGAGGGATCCCGCAACAAGACCCTCGGCGACTACTACCGCGAGCACCATCCGGAGTTGTGCCGCTACGCCACCAATAAGTTCGGGCTGGGCGTGGCCGAGGCCGAGGACCTGGTGCAGCTGGCCTTTGCGCGCTTTGCGCCCCAGTTCGAGACGGTGGAGGTCGAGAACGTCCGCGCCTTCCTGTACCGGGCGGTCAACAACGCCGCCATCGACCAGTTGCGCCGCAACCAGGTGCGCAGGAGCTTCGCGCAGGCGGTGCAGGGAGACCCGGAGCGGGAGGTCGACAGCCTGAGCCCGGAAAGGGCAGTGGCGGGGCGCCAACTGCTGGGGTTGATCAGTCGCGTGCTCTGGAGCATGCCGCACAAGCGGCGCAGGCTGTTATTGATGAATCGTGTCGACGGCCTGTCCTACGCGGAAATCGCGCGGCGGGAGGGCCTGTCGCAGACCGTCGTAAAGAAACATGTGGCGAAGGCGCTGGCGGCTTGCCAGGCCGAGCTGCGAGCCAATGGTGGAGACTTGTGATGGCGCAGGGGCGCAATCGGAAGCTTGTGGATGACCGGGCGCGGGAGTGGTTCATGCTCCGGCACGAGCGCCATCTCAGTCCGCGGGAAGAGACAGAATTCGAACAGTGGCTGGCGGAGCCGGCACACGGCGCCAGCTACCGGCAACTGGAGCGGATCTGCGAAGGCCTGCGGGCGATTGACGCCACCGAAGGGGCGCGGCTGCGCGCCGAGCCCAATGGCTGGTGGGCAAGCGCGCGCGATTTCCTTGCGCGCACATTGGCGCCGGCCCCGGTACTCGCGATGGCACTGGTGATGGTTCTGGCCATCGGCATAGTCTGTATCGACACGCCGTGGAATCGCTCCCCCGCAACCAGCAGCTACGTCACCGGGATAGCCCAGACGCGCACCGTCACCCTGGCGGATGGCAGCGAAATCACCCTCGGCGCCGACTCGCGCATCGAAGCCAGCCTGGGCGAGCGCCGCCGCGACCTGGTGTTGGTGAAAGGCCAGGCATTTTTCGCCGTCGCCGGCGATCCCGCGCGCCCCTTCTATGTCGCCGCCGGCGATACCCGCGTCAGGGTGGTGGGCACCCGCTTCGAAGTGCACCGCGCCCCCGGCGGCGTCAAGGTCGCCGTGGAAGAGGGGATAGTGGATGTGAGTCGCGAGAGCAGCCCGGGCGGCCCCGGGGAGGCAGCCAGTGAAGTGCGCCTGCTCGCCGGCCAGGCCGTGCGCATGGGGGCACAGGGCAGCGGGAAGGTCGAACCGGTGATTCCCGAGGAGCTGGCCGGCTGGCGCCAGGGCAAACTCATCTACCGCGATGCGCGGCTCGCGGAAGTGGTGGCGGACGCCAACCGCTACCGCCAGGGCAAGATAGTGCTCGGCGCGCCGCAGCTGGCGGAACTGCGGCTGACCACCTCCTTTTCCGCGGACCAGGTCGAGACAATGCTCTCCATGCTGGAGAAATCCCTGCCGGTCAGCGTCTACCGCGAAGCCGGCGACCGCGTGGTGATATGGCCGCGGGCAGCGGCCGATTGAGCAAACCCCGAAAGCTCAGGGCTCCCCTTCCCCACTTGCGGGACAAATTTGACGGGATCAAATTTGGACGCCGACGGCGCCCGCGAAGCGGGCGAGCGCCAAGGATGGCGTGAGTCAACGGGGCTGGGAGAGAGGGGCGGTAAAAAAGAATGCCGACAGTGGGGGGAGCCCCGGCGTCGGCTTAGTGCCACAAAGTGAGCAGCCCCTCTCCCCCAAAAGCCCATACCGGGGGGGACGATTCGACTCCTCCATCCGTTTCATGCCTGTGCGCAGGACAATTGACGAAATGCGCGTCCGCTGAGTTGTTAAGCGCTACCACTCAATTGGCCTTTATTACCGTAAGAGCTGTAAAGAGCTTGAAATAAAGTGAGAAATGGCTTTACTATTTTATGGTAGCGGTAACATTTTGTCCGGGATGTACCACCCGGGAAGCAACACAATAACCAAACCGCTGGAGCACTCTCGGAGGTGCGTGGTCGGGGGTAAGGCCCGGCGGGAAAATCCGATGAGGGGAGACCTTGTATGTATAAAAAGAAAAAACTGTCCGAAGTCATCATGGTGATGGCCGCAATGGCCGGAACCCACCAGGCGATGGCCCAGGATTCGTCACAAGCGCTGGAGGAGGTCACGGTCACCGGCATCCGCAGTGCTCTGGAGCGCGCGATGGATATCAAGCGCGATTCCAGTGGTGTGGTCGATGCCATTTCCGCCGAGGATATGGGTAAGTTCCCGAGCACTAACCTGGCGGAATCCCTGCAGCGTATTTCCGGCGTTGCGATCGACCGCCAAAATGGTGAAGGTTCAAAAGTCACGGTTCGCGGCTTCGGGCCCGGTTTCAACCTGGTCACCCTGAATGGCCGGACGTTGCCAACCGCCACAGTCGGGATTATCGGGCAGCGCGACAATTACACTGGTGCCCAGGGGCGCAGTTTCGGATTCGAAAACGTGGCTGCCGAAGGTGTCTCGGGCCTGGAAGTCTACAAGACCGGCAATGCCCTGCTGCCGTCCGGCGGCCTTGGCGCCACCATCGATATCAAGACGATTCGTCCGCTCGAATCGGACGATACGGTAAGCCTATCGGCCAAATCCATCAACGACTTGAGTGCCGGGCCAAACGGCGATGACTGGAAGCCCGAGGTTTCCGGCCTGTTCAACTGGTCCAATGACGATTCGACCTTCGGTGTCGCTCTTACCGGCTCATTTTCCGAGCGCGATTCCGGGGCGGCGATGGGGCAGACGAACGACTGGGTGGTCTCTCGGGGAGACGGCGATTTCATGTCGGATACCAGCAAAGTTCGTGCAGGCGGCGACCCCAGCAACTACCAGAATGTACCCGGTGAGGGCGAATTGTTCGCGATTCCGCAGGACAGTCGCTACGACTACAGCGAAATCAGCCGCAAACGGTTGAATAGTCAGCTCGTAGTGCAGTACGCCCCGTCGGATACCCTGAGGTTTACCGCGGACTACACCTACGTCGACAACGAGCAGACGGAAATGCGGGTCGAGCAGACCAACTGGTTCGCCACGCCGTTTGATGAACTCATCTTCGATGGTGACGGACCTGTCTCCCAGGCGCTGTTCATGCAGGAGAACAACGACGGCACCAAGGACATGGGTTTCGAGCAGACCAATCGTGCCACGAAGGAGTCGATCAACTCGCTCGGACTGAATATGGAATGGGATCTGGCTGACAACCAGACACTGCGGTTCGACGGGCACACCTCGGGGGGCAAGGCGCGGCCGAACAATCCGCTGGGCCACACGGCAACCTTTGTGGCCTTTGCTGCACCGGTTATCTCGCAGCACTCGGTGGACTGGAGAAGTGGTTTCCCGGTTCAGAGTTACACCTTCGACGACTCCGGCAAGGGTAACAACAACGGCGTTATCGACGCGGGTGATCTCGCCACCCAGGCGCAGCGGAGTGCCACGCAGAAACAGGACAGCGACGTTAAAGAGCTGGATCTGCGTTATTCATTTGATTGGGATACAAGCCGGCTCGATTTCGGCGTGAACTATCGCGATACCGAAGTCTACGTGGCCTCGTCCGACACCTATCAGGATCTCGGCACCTGGGGTGCGTCAAATCCGCGGGATCTCGAAGAGCTGGCGCCAGGCCTCGTGGAGGCTTTCTGCCTCGAGTGCCAGTTCAACGATTACCCGGTTGGTCAGGCAGACGCGGCCTTCCGGGGAGACGCAGCCGAGTTGTTCCCGATACTCCAGTTGGCCTATGCGGATAATGCTGTGTCCGTGAACGCCAGTCAGAACTGGGTCGAGGAAGATATCATGGCGTACTATGCCCGCTATCAACTGGACACAGAGTTGGCCGGTATCCCGGTCCAATTGAACGCCGGCCTGCGCTACGAGGAGACGGATGTTGAGTCGACCTCACTGCAGTCCGTGCCGACTGCCATCGTGTGGGGAGCGGACAACGATTTCGTGACCCGGTTCAGCAGCGAGAAGCTGGATGTCGTGGGCACAGCCAGCTACGACCACTTGTTGCCAAACCTTGATCTGAAGTTTGACTTGACTGAAGACCTCGTGGCGCGTCTCTCGTACAGTGAGACCATCGGCCGCGTGCCCTACAGCAATCTCTTCGCCGCGACGTCGCACCAGAATCCGAATAATCCCACCGTACTCGGCGGCCAGTCGGGTGGTAATACGGGCTCTCCGGGCTTGGTGCCGCTGGAGTCAAAGAACTTCGACGCCTCGTTCGAGTGGTACTTCGCGGATTCGAGCTATGTGTCCGTCGGCTACTTTGACAAGACCGTGAAGAACTTTGTGGGAACGGGGGTGTTCAATCAGTCGCTGTTTGACCTGCGCGACCCGACGGCGGGTGTGCCCGGCTCACGCTCGGGTGATGCTCTCGACGTGATTGATGACCTGGGCATCGACCGCTCCCCGGCCAACCTCTTCACGATGGTGGCGCTTATCGACGCGAATAACGGTGACGTTGCCGCAGCGCGGGCAGAGTTCGAGTCCAATCTGAGCGGCGGTCAACTGCCCCAGGAATATGTCGACGAGATTCTCGGCCTTTACGACGTGGAAGCCGACGGTAACGATCCGCTTATGGATTTCCGGGTCAGCAAGCCTATCAACGAAGAGGACGCAAGGATCGATGGCTGGGAAATCGCCGGGCAGCACTTTTTCGGTGAAACCGGCTTCGGTATTGCGGGCAGCTATACGATAGTGAACGGTGACGTGGAGGCCGACCCCGGTCAGGATCCGGATGAGAACCAGTTTGCCCTGGTGGGGCTGTCGGACACGGCCAACATGACGCTGATTTACGAGGACTACGGCTGGTCTGCCCGCCTTGCCTACAACTGGCGCGACGACTTCCTCAACGCCACCAACCAGGGCGGAAGCAGGAGTCCGCAGTACACCGAGGCATATGGGCAGTTTGACTTGAACGTCACATACGACCTCAACGATAACTTCCAGTTGCAGTTCGAAGGCATCAACCTGACCGGCGAGGATCACTTGCAGTATCGCCGCAAGGAGAAAATGGTCATCTGGGCTTACGAACTCGAGCCGCGCTATGCCTTGGGCCTGCGGTACAAATGGTAAACCCTTGACTTGAGCGAGGCAGGAAGGGCCGCCGCAATGGCGGCCCTTCTTTTTATCGGGATCAGGGTCCGTTAACGCACTTGAATGGCTGTAGTATTCGCGCCAGACTGGTTTTGCGTTCATTGAGTTTGGTAGTATTCATTTATATTTCACCGGATATTCTCATGGCGAACACCGCTCTTTTGGATAATGTGAAGCACAAGGACCTCAGGGTTAGAACCGGTCATTCAGCCGAGTTCGGGGATAGCGTCAATATGGCGCTGGTCTTTCCCACAGAGTTCGCCTTTGTGCAGCGGGAATATCCCATCCTGTTTCGCAGAGACCCGAAAGAAGGTTTTCAGGCGGTTGCGCTGCTGGGGCTCGACAAGGGGGAAAACCTGTTTCTGGACGAGGCCGGCTGGAATGCCCGCTACGTGCCGGCCATCCAGCAACGCGGCCCCTTTCTCATCGGCCTTCACCAGCAGGAGACAGGCGGGTCGGCGAACCCCGAGCCAATGATCCATGTCAATCTCGACCACCCCCGGATCAGCCGAGCAGAGGGCGAGCCGGTATTCCTGAAACACGGTGGTCATTCTCCGTACCTTCAACACATCCATCGCATACTGAAACTCATCGTCCATGGCGCGGAGGCCGCGAAACCTATGTTCGCTGCTTTTGCTGAGGCGGAGCTGATTGAGTCGATGGAGATCAAGGTCAGTCTCGATGACCGGGTGCAGTACAGGTTACCGGATTTTTTTACCATCAGTCACGAACGGCTGGCGGCGCTTGACGGACCTTCTCTGGAGCGCTTGAATCGAGCCGGCTACCTGAAGCTGGCCCTGATGGTGGCCGATTCACTCGGTAATATCGAGTGGCTGATCGAGCTCAAGAACCGCAAACGCGCTGCCCAGCGGAACTGACATTATGACGCAGATTCCAAGCGAGACACGGGTAATAGAAGGTGTCGCGCCAGACGAAATTCCCTTCGAGGCGCTCATGGCCGGCGCGAGGCCGGTGGTGATCAAGGGGTTGGTGAGCGATTGGCCACTGACGTGTACGGTTTCGCCCCGGCAGGCAGCAGACTACCTGAAATCCTTTTACCGGGGGCGCCGGATCACTGCCTTCATCGCACGGCCCGAACTCAAGGGGCGCTTCGGTTACACGGATGATGCCACACAACTCAACTTCCAGTCGGACCAGGGCGACCTGGGCGAATATCTCGATCGAATCCTGGAACATCTCGATGATTCGACCGCGCCCTCCTTCTACATTGGTTCGACCGACGTCGATCTGTTCCTGCCAGGGTTTCGGGCGGAGAACGACTTGTTACTCAACCACGACATATTTACAAACAACTCGCCGATGGTGAGCGCCTGGATAGGAAACCGTACCACGGCGCTGGCCCATCATGACCTGTCGCACAACATGGTCTGTTGTCTGGTGGGGCGACGCCGCATTGCGCTGTTCCCGCCGGAGCAAGTGGCGAACCTCTATCCGGGCCCCCTGGAGCCGACGCCGGGTGGACAGGTGGTCACCATGGCCGATATCGATGCCCCGGATTTCGAGCGCTTTCCGGGGCTGCGTGAGGCCCTGGCAGCTGGAGAGGTGGCCGAGCTAGAACCCGGCGATGCGTTGTACCTGCCGGCGATGTGGTGGCATCAGGTCAGCGCGCTCGACCCTTTCAATATCATGGTCAATTACTGGTGGAACACTGTGCCTGATTTCGTGGACACTCCGCAGAACACTTTGTTACACGCGCTGTTGAGTTTGCGCGATCGTCCCGAACCGGAAAAGCGCGCTTGGCGCGCCATGTTTGATTACTACGTGTTCGGGCCGGCGGGACGGGTAGCTGCACACTTACCCGATGCTGCGCGCGGCTATCTCGGGCCATTGGATGAATCTAGGGCCCGGCGCCTGCGCTCTGTGCTGCTGCGCCGTCTCAATCGCTGAGGGATTCCGGTATGCAGAAACAGCGGGAGCAGGCAATCAAGCGCGTTGTTATCGCCGGCGGTGGTACAGCTGGTTGGACGGTTGCGGCGGCACTCGCGCAGCAGCTGGGGCCCCTGCTGGATATCACCCTGGTGGAATCCGACGCGATCGGTACGGTGGGCGTGGGCGAAGCGACCATTCCCACTTTTCGGTCATTCCATGCACTCTTGGGCATTGATGAACGCGAATTCATGCGCGCAACCCAGGCGAGCTTCAAGCTGGGAATATCATTCGAAAACTGGGGAAGGATCGGTGATCGCTATATCCACCCGTTCGGCGATGTCGGCAAATCGACCTGGATGGCCGATTTTCACCATATGTGGTTAATGGCGAAAGCCAGAGGGTTCGGCGGTGATATTGGTGATTATTGTTTCGAACACCAGGCCGCGGCCGCGGGCAAGTTCGCGGTATCGGAGTCGTCGAAGATCAACTACGCCTATCACCTGGATGCGGGACTCTACGCCGGGTTCCTGCGCCGGAAATTCGAGCCCAAGGGTGTCAGGCGCATCGAGGGCAAGATCGCGCGCGTCGAGCAGGACCCTGGGAACGGTTATGTCACGGCGCTGGTGATGGAAAGCGGCGATCGGGTGAGCGGTGATCTATTCGTTGATTGCACCGGTTTTCGCGGTCTCCTGATCGAACAGACCCTCGCTGCCGGCTACGAAGACTGGCGCCATTGGCTGCCGACTGACAGCGCGCTCGCGGTGCAAACTGAAGCGACCGCGGGCGCACCGCCCTATACGCGGGCCATGGCGCGCAGTGCCGGTTGGCAATGGCGTATACCGCTGCAACATCGTGTGGGCAACGGCCTGGTTTTCTGCAGCGCGCATCAATCGGAAGCGGGGGCACATGGCGAGCTGCTCGATCATCTCGAAGGGGAGCCCCTCACGGAGCCGCGTCTCATTCGCTACGTGACGGGGCGTCGTCGCAAGGCGTGGGACAAGAATGTCGTCGCGATCGGTCTTTCCAGCGGCTTCCTTGAGCCGCTTGAGAGTACCAGCATCCATCTTATCCAGATCGGCGCCATGCGCCTGATCCAGCTATTTCCATTTGACGGGAATCTCGATGCGCTCGCTACGCGTTACAACAAGCAAATGCGCGACGACTTTGAGCAGGTCCGTGATTTCATCATCCTGCACTACAAGCTGACACGGCGCGACGACACGTCCTTCTGGCGCGATTGCCGCGATATGGGTATCCCGGATACGCTTACCGAGCGCATTGAGCTTTTCAGTGACAGTGGTTATGTCAGGCCTGCGAGCGAGGAGCTCTTCCGCACTGCCTCGTGGCTGTTCGTGATGATCGGGCAGGGGTTGATGCCCCGAAGCCACCACCATATGGGGGCCTTGCTGGGGGATGAGCGCCTGCGGCGAGCACTCGAATCACTCCAGCAAAATATTGCCAGTGCTGTGGACAATATGCCCATACATCACAAGTTCCTGGAAAAGTACTGTCCCGCCGACATGCCGTCCTCTTGATTCTGGCGCGTCTGTCCTCCGGAACGGTCATTCCTTGCTTGCCCGGGGGAGGGCCGGGCGAAGTGATGTACGGCTAGCGGGCCCGCATTTTTCTGTTACTATCGGGCGGTTGTTGCAACCTATGCAGGCCAACGAAAAGTGAAGCAGAGACAACCTCGTCGCCAGCGCGGCAGCGCGCCCACCATCAGTGATGTCGCCCGCGAGGCCGGCGTATCGCCGATGACGGTGTCGCGGGTGATCAACGGCGAGAGCAATGTGCGGGCCCGGACCCGGGACGCGGTCAATGCGGCCATCGAGGCCCTCGGTTACACGCCCAACCGCGCGGCGCGCAGCCTGGCGGGAGCGGATCAGATCAATATCGGCCTGCTGTACAGCAACCCCAGTGCCGCCTACCTCAGCGAGCTGCTGGTCGGCGGCCTGGAGCAGGCCAGCCGCTACAATGTGCAGCTGATCGTGGAGAAGTGCGATGTGGAGCTGGATGCGGAGGAGGTGGCCTACCGGCTGATCTCCCGCGGTGTCGAGGGCATACTGCTGCCGCCGCCGCTGTCCGACTCCCCGCAGCTGCTGGAAGTGCTCGACTCGAATGACACCCCGGCGGTGGCCATCGCCACCAGCCGCCCGCAGGAGAATGTCTCCGCGGTGAGTATCGACGACTACCGGGCCGCCCACGCCATGACGCGCCACCTGATTTCCCTGGGGCACCAGCGCATCGGTTTTATCGTCGGCGACACCAACCAGGTAGCGAGCGAGCGCCGCCTCGAGGGCTACCGCGACGCCCTGCGCGAGGCGGGCCTGGAGGCGCCGGGCGAACTGGTGGCCCAGGGCCTCTTCACCTACCGATCGGGCCTGGACGCCGCCGAGCAGCTGCTCGGCGGCGACGTGATTCCCACGGCCATCTTTGCCAGTAACGACGATATGGCCGCGGCCACTGTCGCCGTGGCCCACCGCTGCGGCCTGGACGTGCCCGGCGATCTCAGCGTGTGCGGCTTCGACGACACGGCGCTGGCCACCACCATCTGGCCGGAGCTGACCACCATTCACCAGCCCATTATCGAGATGTCCCGCGCCGCCGTGGACCTGCTGGTGAAGAAGGTGCGCGCGCGCCGCGCCGGCAAGGAGGAGGAGTGCCGGCAACTGCTGCTGGACTACACCCTGGTGCGGCGCCAGTCGGACGCTCCACCGCGCCGCCGCCCGCCGATCAAGGTGGTGAAGAACTCCTGATGTTGGGGTTCGCGAGACTCACCCCAACCTACGCGTAGGTTGGAGTGGGCGTAGCGAAGCCCAACATGCCGGGCGGTGTTTGCGAGCAGTTTCAAAATCCGTCAGGATGATGGGTTTGAATAGAATGAAACTGCTTCCATGTCCCTTCTCGCCTCCATCCTCTTGATCCTAGAGAGGGCCCTCGCCGCCTTCGCTTCCTTTGTCTGGGGAACCCCGCTGCTGGTACTGCTGGTGGGCGGCGGCCTCTACCTGTTGATCTACTCCCGCGGCCGACCTTATCGCCACCTGGGCCACAGCGTCGACCTGCTGCGCGGTGTGTACGACGATCCCACCGACCCGGGCCAGGTGCCACACCGGCAGGCGCTGTCCACGGCCCTGTCCGGCACCCTGGGGCTCGGCAATATCGCCGGGGTGGCCATCGCCATCAGCACCGGCGGGCCCGGCGCCATCTTCTGGATGTGGGTGACCGCGCTGGTCGGCGTGGCCACCAAGTTCTACACCGCCTCCCTGGCGGTGATGTTCCGCGGGCGGGATTCCGCCGGCGAGCTGCAGGGCGGGCCCATGTATGTGATCCGCGAGGGGCTGGGCAGGAAGTGGATGCCGCTGGCGATGCTGTTCGCAGTGGCGGGGCTGTGTGGCATGCTGCCGGTGTTCCAGTCCAACCAGACGGTGCAGTTGCTGCGGGAATCCTTCGCCGTGCCGCTGGGCTGGGTGCCGGCAGACGGCTCGTTGATGTTCGATTTCGTCGTCGGCCTGGTACTGGCCGCAGCGGCCGCGGTGGTGATCGCCGGGCGCATCCAGCGCATCGGCAAGTTCGCGGTGCGGGTGGTGCCGGGTATGGTGCTCTTCTACCTGGCGCTGACGCTGATCGTGATCGGCTATTTCTGGCAGCAGGTGCCGGCCGCCTTCGCGTTGATTTTCACCGATGCCTTCACCGGAAAGGCGGTGGCCGGCGGCGCCCTGGGCGCGGTGATCGCCACCGGTATCAGCCGCGGGGCCTTCTCCAACGAGGCCGGCATCGGCACCGAATCCCTGGCCCACGGCGCGGCCAAGACCCGCGAGCCGATCCGCGAGGGCGTGGTGGCGATGGTGGGGCCGATTGTCGATACGCTGGTGATCTGCACCTGCACCGCGCTGGTGATTCTGCTTACCGGCGCCTGGGCCGGGAGCGAGGGCATCGAGGGGGTGACGCTCACCGCCAATGCCTTCTCCGAGGTGTTCGGCCACTGGGGGCCGATACTGCTGTTGCTGATGGTGTTGCCGCTGGCGTTCAGCACTATCGTCACCTTCTGGTATTACGGCGTGAAGTGTTTCGTCTTCCTGTTCGGCAGCCGCTGGCAGGGATTTTATTCGGCGGCCTATATCGCGCTGATCGTGATAGGCGCCGTGGCCTCACTGAATGCGGTCAACAGCATCATTATCGGCATGTACGCGATCATGGCGATTCCGACCATGACCTCCACGCTGCTGCTGGCGAAGCTCGTCAACCGCGCGGCCCACGATTATTTCGTGCGGATGGCGGCGGAGGAAAAAACCGGCCTGAAAGACCCCACCTGAAACATCGAGGGCGAACACAGGGTTCGCCCCTACATCCTACTGTCGTCATTCCGGCGCAGGCCGGAATCCAGATACCGCTGAGCTCAATGCACCACGGAAACCCTGGTGCCCACGGTGGCATTCTGGAAGAAGATCTTCGCCATATGCCAGGGCAGGCGGATACAGCCGTGGGAGGCCGGGTAGCCGGGCACATGCCCCGCGTGCATGGTGATGGCACCGTTGATGCGCATCATGTAATCCATGGACGCGCCGCGGAAAATGGCTCCGGGAGGTCTGCGATCACGGCGTACATCCACGTTGCTCCTGAGCACATAGCCGCCGCGACTGACGTAGTGGCCGTAGAGATTGGAGCGGTGGTTGTATTTCTTTTCCGAGATACGGAAGTTGCCGGTGGGGGTGCGATGCCCGGCCATCCCGGTGGAGACCGGCGAAATGCCGGCCAGGCGACCGCCCCTGTAGAAGTAGGCTTTCTGCTCGCTGAGAACAATCCTGATATGCGGTGTGCCGCCGACAACTTCGGGGCGCCACCAGGCTTGTCCCACCCACCGATCCTGGTAGGTGGTTCCCTGGCGCAGGAACTGGTAACCGTAGTCGACGGCCTGGACCAGTGGGCTTAGTAGTACGGAGCCGCCGGCAATCAGCAGGGCAGCCAGTGAAGATCTTTTTAGCAGGGAAGAACGGCTTAGCATTGCGCACCTCTCTATTGCAAAAGATTTGCAAACAACAGCGATTTGCGAGCGGTGCCCGCTGCGCGCACCTTTGCGGGGCAAAAGACTCCCTCACGTCCGGCGACGCGACAACAAGCAGTGATTTTTTCCCCAGCGCGACCTGCCGATATATTCCGGCATTCGCCGCAGAGTGGGCCGCCGTGGCCGCAGCCACAACAAGTGGAAACGATGGTAGGATCGAATGCCGGTGGGCGATTACATCAAAAGGGAATGACGGCAGCTTCGGTTAGAGCCATCCATGGATTCACCGGGGCGCTATTATCGGCCCATGTCCAGTTCCAGCCTGTTGCTTGACCTGCGCAGCTATGACCGGGAGACCCGGCGGCACCACCACGACAACCACCAACTGGTGCTACCCCTGGCCGGCACCCTGCAAACCAGTATCGGCGGGGCCGGGGCTGCACTGATTGCCGCGGGCAGGGACCACGCCTGGGCCCTGCTGGAGCGCGGCGCCCCCAGCGTGCAGCGCGTCGCCGATGCTTGAATAACGGTCTCCGCGACCGATATTCGAGCGGTCTTGCTAAGGACAGGGAAATGTCAATGAAACATAAGGTTACGAAGGGCTGAACGTATGGGGTTCGAGGCTCGAAGACCGTTTTGTCCTGGCTGGATAAGAGTGCAGGAATGTCGATTTTTCTGTTCTGTCGAAATCGGGGTTCGGTGTTCGACTAACAGACGACGGCGCACAGGCTGTAGCCCAGCTGGGGGCCATGTGGATGGACTCGGCGGCTATACCTGCGAGCGACCCAATAACTTGAAAGCAGCCGTAGACGGTGTTGTCGTGAATTTTTTCTACGGCCTTGTTAGCTCAACTGTCCTGCCCGAAGATCGTTACAGGAGAAATCAGGATGCAGTATTTGGTTGCTATTCACCACCCCGATGACTACGATCCGGCCGTCGCAGAGGACGAAGCGATGGCCCGCGATATTGACGCGTTCAACGACGAGATGAAGGCCGCTGGTGTCAGGGTTTTCGTTGGTGGCCTGCTTCCTGCGGACTGCGCGAGGTCGCTGCGGCCGCAACCCGATGGTGAGGTGCTCATCACCGACGGACCATATCTGGAAACCAAGGAGCACGTGGGTGGTTTTTGGGTGCTGGAAGCCGCTGACCTGAGCGAGGCACTGGCATGGGGGCGGAAGGCGGCCGTCGCCTGCCGGGCGCCGGTCGAGGTGCGCCCCTTTCATTGACGGAGAAGCCGGAGGAAGCAAATGATCGAAGACAGAATCATGGACGCTCATGATTCACAATGGAGGGCGATTTCCTGTGCACCCTCAGCGGGGTAAGATATATATTTTTGATAATAGCAATATACAGTATGAATTCATGCAAAAAGCTTGATGGTATGCTGTACGTACCAAATAACGGGGCGCTATCGCTACGTGCCGAAAAAGTACCAATAGAGGAGGTTATGATATGCAGGACGCGATTCGATCAGTCTTCGATCATTTTGTGGTAATCGCCCCGGAGAAGCGGGCAGTGGTGGAGAGAAATGATTCCTCCCTGTATGAGCGCCTGGGAAGGGAGTACAATGGCTTTGAAGGGCATGAGTTGGTTTCAGCTTATGAGTTTGCGGAAGACTGGGCGAAATGGGAGATGCACCCGAAAGGCGATGAGGTGGTCATTCTGTTGTCCGGGAAAGTGCATTTCCACTTGCAGCTGGAGTCTGGCGAAGAGTCTCTTACGCTCGAGAATTGCGGGGATTATGTCATTGTGCCGCAAGGTGTCTGGCATACCGCAAAAGTTGATGCGAAGGCCAGGGTGATATTCATCACCCCGGGAGAAGGTACCCAGCATAAGCCCCTGTGATTCCTGATGGAGTGCCAAAGTAGTTCGGGGAATAAAAGCAGTTCGGGGAATAAAAGGTAAGTTCGGATAAAGTGTTATGGCTGGAACCATTTCTCCGAGACTGGCGGCGATAGTCGAGGCGCTTCCTCTGCGGCCGGGTATGCGCGTGCTCGAGATCGGTTGTGGGCCCGGCGTTGCCGCCCGCGCCGTCGCCGAGCGTATAGGGCGAGGGCATGTTCTCGCTATCGATCGCTCGGCCAGGGCTATCGCGCAGGCTATTGCCGGATCCGGGGAACAGATCGGTTCCGGGCGGCTGGAGTTTCGTAAGGTGGCGGTCGAGGAGTTTTCCCTGGATGAAGGTGAGGCACTCTATGACATTGCGTTCGCCACACGGGTTGGCGCCTTGGATGGGCGCCACCCGGAAATCGAGCGGGCCGCACTTCTCTGTATCGCCCGATCCTTGACCGAGGACGGCCGCCTTTTTATCGATGGCGGGAATCCGCTTAAGGAAATTCCGCTGCGCAGGCCCTCGGCGCACATCCAGCCATAGGGTATAGCACGGAAGTTCCTCAGTCTACCAGGTCCAGAACTGCCAGCCCCTGCTGTTCGCAATAATGCCGGTAGAGGTCCAGCAGTGTCCCCGCACTGTAGCGGGCACTCACTTCGCCGTCGGCATCCAGGTACTCGACCTCGCCCGTGACCACCACGAATACTACCAGCGGCACATCGCCGATAGCGCGCCACTTGTCGGTGTTCCCGGTCGGCTCGTACACATAGTCGCCGGGTCCTATGCATTCGCCCGTATGCAGTTCGCGCGTACCCTGCAGGTTGTATGCGTGCACTTCACCAGTGTGGCGGTGCCAGCCTATCTCCACGCCCGGCTCCAGCCGCAGCAGTTCCACAAAGCCGCGGTTGTCGCGCAGGAAGCGCAGTGGCTTGAATGCCTTGCCCTCGCCCAGGGGGACCCAGGGGGTATCGGTAGCGGGAGCGGAGCGGGTCGGCAATTCGGCTATGGCGGTCATGTTCATGGGTGGTTTCCTCAGTGATCAGGGTTGCAAATGTCGAAGCAGACTGTCATCGATACGCTGCCAGTGCCGGGGGGCGGCACCCTGGCGCAGCACGACCAGGTGGGGAAAATCCCGCACAGCGAAGTGCCTGGCGAATATCCCGTCCTCGTCGAAAACCAGGGGATGGTCGATACGGTGTTGGTGCCGGTAGCGCCGCAGGCTTTCGCTGTCGCTGCTGTAGCGGGTGGCGAAGCCGATCAGCCTGACGCCGGGTATCTGCCCGAGCCGCTCGATACCCCGGCGAAACCCCGCGCAGGCCTGCACGCGCTCCGCATCGGTATCCTTCAGGTAGGATTCGCACCAAGTGGCAAAGTGATAGGCGATCACTATCTCTCCGGGATCAGGAACCAGTTGCTGTGCATTGCCGTCCAAGTCGGCCAGCAGCGGCGGCGGCCGGGGTGCGGCGCTCTGCTTTGCAGCTGAAAGTTTTTCCAGTGCCCGTATCAGTCGTTCGTCGTGGCGGTAGCCGCTGAAGACGGTTTCCCCCTCGGCATTGAGCAGCAGGTACATGGGCGTGCCCATAACGTTGAAGCGATTCCACAGTTCACCCATCTCGTCGTAGGCCACGGGCATCGCCAGTCCGTGTTCGCGTACCGCGGCCTTGACCAGGTGCGGTGAATCGTTGATGGCGACATTGACTGCGAGAAACTGCACCCGCTCGCCGTACTGCTCATGGAGCTGCCGGTAGTCCGGCATCTGCTTGAGGCAGGCGCGGCACCAGGTGGCCCAGAACTTCAGCAGCAACGGCTTGCCGTTCGCATCCCGGCGCAGTGAAAACCCGCCGCCATCGATCAATTTCACGGAAAGGTCGGTCGCCTGGGCGGTGGCGCTTGAGCCGTGCATCAGGAACAGCCAGAATAGTGCCGGCATCACGTATTTCTTCATCAGATCCCCCTTGTTTCCGATGGACCCAGCTTAAGGGGCGCGGTGGTGAGGCGGTAGATCCATTACCGGCGGCCCAATGGGTCCTTTTATGAAACCGACCAGCGGTATTCCGTTCAGCGCCATTGTGTTCCAGGGGGATAGCGACACACCGCGCTACCGCCAGTTGTACGCCTATATCCGCGACCTGATTCTGAACGGTAACCTGCAGGCCGGTGTACAGCTGCCGTCATCGCGGGAGCTGGCGGCGGAAATCGGCGTTGCGCGCAATACGGTCATTGCCGCTTACGAACTGCTGGCGGATGAGCAGTTTGTCGACTCGGCGGTGGGGCGGGGGACGATCGTACGCGGAATATCGGCGCGCGCACTGCTGAACCCGAAGCGGAGCGCGGCGGGGCGCCAGCCCGGAACCGCCGCGGCCGAACCACCCCTTCCCCTGCGCCTGGGCTTCGCCCTGCCGGATGCCGGGCATTTTCCATCTCCCGCCTGGAACAAGGTGCTGCGCGGTGCACTGAGGCAGGCGACCGTTGCCAGATCCAGGCCGCCGCTCGCGGGTGCCCGGCGCCTGCGCAAACTGGTCGGCGCCTATCTGGGCGCCTACCGCGGGGTGTGCTGCCGCGAAGAGCAGGTGCTGATTACCAGCGGCGGCCAGCAGGGCCTCTACCTGGCGGCAAGGGTGCTGCGGGCGTTCAGCGAGCAGGTCTATGTGGAGGATCCCGGCTACCAGGGCGCGCGCCAGGCGTTCAGTGCCTGTGGCTTCCGATTACAGCCGCTGCCGGTGGATGAGCAGGGGGCCCGCTTCGATCGCGTCCTGCAGTCGCCCGCTGGCGGTCCGAAGGTGGTTTGCCTGACTCCGTCGCACCAGTTCCCCCTCGGCTCCACTCTGAGCCTGGAGCGGCGCCTCGAAATCCTGAACTGGGCCGGCGAGACCGACGGCTGGATCATCGAGGACGACTACGATGCCGAGTACCGCTACGATGGCGAACCGCTCACCGCGCTGGCGGGGCTGGACAGCGCCCAGCGGGTTATCTATGTGGGCACCTTTTCCAAAGTGCTGTCCCCGGAGCTGCGCGTAGGTTATATGGTGGTGCCCGAGGCGCTGCTGGAAAAATTCCACGCGACCAAGGAATTCAGCGATGGCGCCGCTGCGATCCTGATGCAGAATGCGATAGCGGATTTTATCCAGGGCGGCTATTTCCTGGCGCACTTGCGCCAGATGCGGGCCCTGTATCGCGACAAGCGGGACCGGCTGTTACAGCTGCTCAGCCAATACCAGCTGCCGGTCTCCGTAGAGACGCGCCCACACGGCATGCACCTCACCCTGATGTTGGATGGGCAGTATTCCGATCGGGATATCGCCCGGCAGATGGTGGAACGGGGCTTTGAGGTGTTGGCCCTGAGCAAGCACTACCTGCGGGAAGATCCTGTACCCCAGGGACTGGTGGTGGGATTTACCAGCGGGTGTGAGCGGGACTTTATGGATTTTGTACAGAATCTTGCTGAGGCCATGGCGACTGCGTAGTAGATTTATGGAAGCACCCATAATATTGTCGGGAAAATAGTTGGAACCCAGGGAGGGAAGCGCAATGACAGTTCTCGTAGTAGGCGCCAGCGGGGCCACTGGCCGTTTGCTGGTGCGACAGCTACTCGATCGGGGGCGGACCGTCAGAGCCATGGTGCGATCGCCGGAAAGGCTACCGGAGGATATCCGCAGCCGCGCCAAACTGTCTGTGATTCACGCGAGCCTTCTGGAACTGAGTGATACGGAAATGTCCGAGCATGTTGATGGCTGTAATGCCGTCGCCTCCTGCCTGGGCCACAACCTGAGTTTCAAGGGGATTTTCGGCCACCCGCGCAGGCTGGTGACCGATGCCACCCGCAGGCTGTGCAATGCCATCAAAGCCAACGGGCCGCAGGAGCCCGTCAGGTTTGTGCTGATGAATACCGCCGGCAACAGCAACCGGGATATTCCTGAAAGGGTTTCCCTTGCCCAGCAATGCGTCATCGGGCTGGTCCGCGTCCTGGTGCCCCCCCAGCTGGACAATGAAAGGGCTGCTGATTTCCTGCGCACGGAAGTCGGCCAGGCGGACAAGGATATCCAGTGGTCCGTGGTACGCCCGGACAGCCTGCTGGACGAGGACGAGGTTACCGGATACGACCTGCACCCCTCGCCGACCAGAAGCGCGATCTTCAATGCGGGTGAGACCAGCAGGATCAACGTGGCCCACTTTATGGCCGAACTGCTGACGGCTGATCAGCTCTGGCATCAGTGGCGGGGACAGATGCCGGTTATTTACAACAGGGCACCGCTCCGTTGAGTGGCGGTGCGGGATCTTCGTTTTGGATGCCTTCTGTCAGAGAAGGTTGCCGTCAAAACTGAGCAGTGGAGGCGTTATGAGTGCTCATACTTCAAATGACAAGGTCACCATTACCAAAATCCGGTCGATGAAGGGTAGGGGAAACATTGTTTCTCTCACTGCCTATACCAAGCCGATGGCGGAAATGATGGACCCTTTCGTTGATCTGATCATCGTCGGAGATTCCACCGGCATGGTGGCCTACGGTTTCGACTCCACCTTGCCGGTCACATTGGAAATGATGATCGCCCACGGCGCCGCGGTTCTGCGCGGGGCCAAGCGGGCCTGTGTCGTGGTCGACATGCCCTTTGCCAGCTACCAGGAGTCGAAAGAACAGGCGTTCAGGAACGCGGCGCGGGTGTTGGCGGAAACCGGGGCCCAGGCCGTGAAGCTGGAGGGCGGGCTGGAACTGGTGGAAACTGTGGAGTTCCTGGTGCAGCGGGGCATTCCGGTGATGCCCCACATCGGCCTGCGGCCCCAGCACGCCAATGCAATGGGCGGTTTCAAGGCGCAGGGGCGGGACGAGGCCGCAGCGGATCTGTTGGTCAGGGAGGCCAGGGCCTACGAGCAGGCCGGGGCTTTTTCCCTGCTGGTGGAGGGCGTGTTCGAAAGTGCCGCGCGGCAGGTGACTGCGGCCGTGTCTATTCCGACCATTGGCATCGGTGCCTCGCCGGCCTGCGACGGGCAGGTTCTGGTCACCGAGGATATGCTCGGCCTCTTCTCCGACTATACGCCGAAATTTGCCAAACAATACATTGATCTCAGTGTGCAGATCAGGGAAGTATTCGCCGAGTATGCCCGGGAAGTCAGGAACGGAAGCTTCCCGGCGGACGAGCACTGTTTCGGGATAAAGAATGAGTCTCGATAAAAGTGCTGAAGTAACCCGGTAAATGGAAGACAGGGAGGAACTTGTGGCCGATATACCGTTGAAGTGCGACTGCGGCGAAGTACAGGGTGTCGCAAGAGGGGTGACACCGGCTTCCGGCAACCGGGTCGTCTGCTACTGCGATGACTGCCAGGCCTTCACCCGTTGCCTGGATCGCGCAGGCGATGTACTGGACGAGTACGGCGGCACGGATATTTTCCAGTTGACGCCCTCCCAGATCGAAATCACCAAAGGCCGCGAGAAGATCCTTTGCCTGCGCCTGAGCGAAAAGGGCATGTTCCGCTGGTACACGGGGTGCTGCAAGACGCCGATAGGCAATACCCTGTCCGCGACCGGTCCCTTCGTCGGCATGATTCACAGTTTTATGGATAACCGGGAGTCCCGCGACAGGGACCTGGGACCGGTGCGCGGCTATTCGGGTACCAGGTTTGCCAGCGAGGGGCTTCCGGAGGAAATCAGGAAGCGCGGTTTCCCGATGACAGAAGTGGTCAGGACTGTTTACAAGCTGGCGCTGTGGAAAATCACGGGAAAGGACCGGCCCTCGCCCTTTTTCCACGCGGACGGCACGCCGGTTTCCGAGCCCAATGTCCTGCATTCCGATAATGGCGCGGATAATTGACACTGGCCCGACTGCACTCCTGGGGCTGGCAGCGGATAAACGGGGATTTTGGAGTAGAGCGATGAAATTTGAGCGGGTTACCCTGGAAGGCCGGCATGTGCGCCTCGAGCCCTTGGCCCGGGAGCACCGGGAGGCGCTGGCGGG
Source organism: Microbulbifer sp. SE14 (assembly GCF_059834885.1). Classification (NCBI taxonomy): domain Bacteria; kingdom Pseudomonadati; phylum Pseudomonadota; class Gammaproteobacteria; order Cellvibrionales; family Microbulbiferaceae; genus Microbulbifer; species Microbulbifer sp. SE14. The sequence continues at coordinate 32,477 of NZ_JCBAJA010000024.1, forward strand.
GGCCATAGAGGACGGCGAGCTGTGGAAGCTGTTCTTCACCAGTGTGCCATCGGTGGAGGAGTTGGACGAATTTTTCCTCGACGCGGAGGCGGCCTGGGAGCAGGGTGACGGCCTGGCGTTCGCTACAGTGGACAAGGCAACCGGCCGCATCGCCGGCTCCACCCGCTTCATGCACGCCAGCTTGCAGGACCGGCGGGTGGAAATCGGTTTCACTTTCCTGGGCAAATCCTTCCAACGCACCCATGTCAATACCGAGGCCAAGCTGCTGATGCTGACCCACGCCTTCGAGACCCTCGGCCTCAACCGCGTGGAGTTCCTGACCGACTACCTCAACCAGACCTCCCGCAACGCGATACTCCGGCTGGGTGCCAAGCAAGAGGGCGTCCTGCGCAGCCACAAGGTACTGCCGGACGGGCGGATCAGGGATTCGGTGATTTTCAGCATCACCAACTACGACTGGCCCGGTGTCAGGCAGCACCTGCAGTACAAGCTGGGTTAGGTTCGCGCAGGGCCCTTGGGCACAATTATTGCTTATCTGACGGCGGGTTATTTTCGGTCGATAGGTGGAAGAGATTATGGAAATCAAGGTCGACGATTTGACGGGGCCCGAAGTGGCTGCGCTGCTGAATGAGCACCTGCGTAATATGGGGCTGCACTCCCCGCCGGAGAGTATCCACGCCCTGGACCTGGAAGCCCTGCGCCGGCCGGAAATCACCTTCTGGAGCGCCTGGGAGGGACCGGAACTGCTCGGCTGCGGTGCGCTCAAGGTGCTGGATGCGCGCCACGGGGAGATAAAGTCGATGCGCACGGCTTCGGCCCATTTACGCAAGGGCGTCGCGGCGCAGTTGCTGCAGCATATCCTCGAGGAAGCCTCCCGGCGCGGCTACCAAAGGGTGAGCCTGGAGACCGGCTCGGCGGCTGCCTTCGAGCCGGCCAGGAGGCTCTACAGTCGCTTCGGCTTCAGCTACTGCGGGCCCTTTGCGGATTACAAGGAGGATCCTTACAGCGTATTTATGAGCCGGGAACTGCAGGGAGAAGATTAGCCGCTTCTCCTTCATCCGGCTCTTGAAATACGGCTCCCCGGCACCTTGCAGGAGACGGGGCTATAGGGCCAGGGAATCGCGCGGTGAATAGTCGGTAAGAATCAGCTTGCGGTCTTCGATGCCGTTGACAAACCTTCCGTGTTTCTTGCCGGTGACTTGCTTGATGTCCTTCCACTCCTGGTCGGCCATAAACTTTTCCCACTGCGCCTTCATGGTCTCCTCGTCGGGCCATTTCAGCAGGTAGACAAACTCCACCTTGTCCTCCTGCTCGCTTTCCCAGGTGGATACGATGTTGAAATCGTAGCGTTCCATGATCCGCATGGCGTGCTTGTGGAAGCGATCGTGAAAAGCGCCGGTATTGTCTTTGTACAACTCGTAAATGCGCAATTGATGTACGGCGGAAGATTCGGGCATTGATTCGGCGTGGAGCACCTTGGGCAAAACCAGGGTGAACGCAATCGCAATCGATAAGCTTGTCCGCAGTCTTGTCGTCAAAGCTTTGTAAATTGATCTCATCATTCGAGAACTCCTTTTCTGTGGGACAGCTGCCCAGTGTATCCTCAGGAGATTGGCGCCGGGATGTCGTCTCGTCGTTTTTCCACCGCATCTGATCGATAGCTGCCGATCGTGGTCAGCGGCGGCAGCTGCTCTACCAGAACATCAATTGCCACTCGCAAGCGGTAGGGCAGTTGCGGTGTCTGCGGCCAGAGGGCGTGAATGTCGAAACTGAATCCCGGGCGGTCCGCCAGCACTTGTACCAGTCCGCCGCTGTGCAGCCGCTCCCGGATCAGCCAGGAGGGGAGCCAGGCCAGGCCCAGGCCGGCGACGGCCGCATCGGCGATGGCCTCCAGGTCGTCGAAGCGCAGCCGCGCCGCGGGCTCTATTTCAATCCGTTTGCCATCCTCCTGCGCAAACAGCCAGCTGCGCCGGCGGCCCCCACTCTGGTAGACAATGGCCTCATGTTTTCCGAGTTCGTCGAGCGAGCGCGGGGCGTCTTTGGCTTGCAGGTAAGCGGGCGCGGCGCAGAGGCACATATGATGTTGCGCAATCCTGCGTCCTATGAGGTTGTCGCCGGACAGGCGCCCGCTGCGCACGGCCAGATCGAAGCCGTCCTCGATCAGCGCCACATTGCGATCGCTGAATGACAGCTCCAGTTCCAGCTCCGGGTGGGATTGCGCCAGGCGAGTGAGTACCGGGGCCACGCAGTAGCGGCCGAACAGCACCGGTACGCTGACCCGCAGGAGGCCGCGCACTTCTTTTCTGCCGGATTCCAGCATGGCTTCGCCGGCGCGCAGCTGTTCAAGCGCCTGTTTGCAGTGTTCGTAATACAACTGCCCTTCATTGGTAAGGCTCTGTGTGCGGGTGGTGCGATGGAAAAGTCGCGTGCCCAGGCGCTCCTCGAGTCGCGCTATGGCCTTGCCCACTGCGGAGCGCGACAGGTGCAGCCGTTCCGCCGCGGCCGAGAAGCTGCCCGCCTCCACCGCCTCCACAAAAACCCGGACGCCCGCCAGCCGATCTGCCATAGGCCCACCATTGTAGAAATTCAGGAATCAATAGCAGGAGAAAGTATCGTAACTGGAGAGGGTTGATCAACGGTAGTCTGACCATCTCGCGTTTTTAATCAGTACCAGTTGGAGGTTTTATGTTGAGGCCAATCGTCAGCGGGCTCCTGCTCTGCATTGCCGTCACAGTGGCGCAGTCCCTGTCGGCGGCGCCGGCAGGGCCGCGCCTTTACGCCATGGACTGCGGAAGTCTGAAGCTGGAAAGCATGGCGCTGTTCGAGGACACGGGTGAGTACGCCGGCGTGGGTGGCAGCATGACGGTGCCCTGCTTCCTGATCCGGCACCCGCGGGGTGACCTGATCTGGGACACCGGGCTGGGAGACAGGCTGGCGGGGCAGGGCGGGGTGGAAATAGCCCCGGGCATTACCGCGCGCATACCGGTCACCCTGCGTACACAGTTGCAGCAGCTGGAACTGGCACCGGCGGATATCGAGTTCGTGTCCTTCTCGCACTTTCATTTCGATCACACCGGCAACGCGTCGCAGTTTGCGGATTCCACCTTCCTGCTCAACCGCCGCGGGCTGGAATGGGCGCTGGGCTCGCCGACGCCCTTTGGCGTCGACCCGGGCGGCCTGAAAGTTTTAGACGAGGCGGATAAACAGCTGCTCGACCTGGATCGCGATGTCTTCGGCGATGGCTCTGTGCGCATACTGCGCGCGCCCGGTCACACGCCCGGCCACCAAGTGCTGATGCTGCGACTGGCCAATGCCGGTACCCTGCTTCTGTCCGGTGATCTCTACCACACCCGCGCCAATTTTCGCCACGCGCGGATCCCGGCGATCAACACCAGCCGGGCGGAGACGCTCGCCTCTTTCGAGCGCATCGGCAAGCTGATCGAAAAACACGGGGCCAGGTTGGTGATCCAGCACGCACCGGAGGATTTTGCCGCGCTGCCGGAATTCCCCGCCTACCTGGACTAAACCGATTCGGCGAATCGTCGCCGGTAGGCGGCGGGGGAGGTGTGCAACTGCTCGCGAAAGTGGTGGCGCAGGTTTTCCGCGGAGCCGAAGCCGGATTCGGCCGCTATCTGTTCGACGGAGCGGCTGCTGGCCTCCAGCAGATTGCGCGCGCGGTTGATGCGCTCGCGCAGTATCCACTGCTTGGGGGCGCAGCCGACGGTTTCGTGGAAGCGGCGGATCAGGGTGCGCTGGCTCATATTCGCGCGCCGGGCCAGGGTGTCGATGCTCAGTTCCCGGTGCAGGTTGCGGCGCGTCCAGTCGAAGAGCGCGGATATTTCCGCACGCTTCTCCGGCAGCGGCGCCTCCACAAATTGCGCCTGGCCGCCGTCCCGGTGTGGCGGTATCACCAGCCGCCGCGCCACCTGGTTGGCGACGCGCGCACCGAAATCCCTGCGCACTATATGCAGGCACAGGTCCAGGCCCGCGGCGCTGCCGGCGGAGGTGAGCAGGTCGCCCTCGTCCACATAGAGCACTTCCGCCTGCACTTGAATATCGGGATAGGCCGCAGCCAGCTGCTGTGCGTAGCGCCAGTGGGTGGTGGCGCGGCGCCCGGAAAGCAGGCCGGTTGCCGCCAGCACGAACACGCCGGAGCAGATGGAAACCAGCCGCGCGCCGGCCCCGAGGGCGTCGCGCAGCGCCTGCCGCAGTTCCGCCGGCACCGGCACATCGATGCCTTTCCAGCCGGGCACGACGATTGTGCCGGCACTCCTCAGATCCTCCAGGCCGCCATCGGCCAGCACCCGGATACCGCCGGTGGCCCTGAGCGGGCCCGGCTCCGCGGCGCAGACGCGGAAGTCGTACCACTGGGCCATCTCTGGGCGCGGCAGGCCGAACACCTCCACCGCCACGCCGAATTCGAAGGTGCACAGGCCGTCGTAGGCCACCAGGGCGACAGAATGATTGTCGGACATGGGCAGGTCTCCAAAAGCGGGTTGGCAGAAATTATACGAACCTTGGCAAAATTGCCAGTTACCGATGGCGGGTCGAATACCGACAATTCACGCACAGCAATCAACACAAGGACCCAGCCATGACCGACCCAGTCGCCAATTCACCCAGCACCACCGTCAGCAAGACCCCGGCCGCAAATGCCGCCGAGGCCGCGGCCCACTTCGCCGCCAGGTTATCGTTTGAGACCGACTGCGCGGACGTCTGGTACGCGATGAATCACCAGCAGCAGGACTTTGTGCTGGTGGATGTGCGCATGGAGACGCTCTTCGCCGCCGGCCACCTGCCCGGGGCCGTCAATATCCCTACGCGGAAGCTCACCCCGGCGCGCCTGGCGGAATTTCCCGCGGACGCACTGTTTGTCGTCTACTGCGCCGGGCCCCACTGCAACGGCTCCACCAAGGCGGCACTGAAACTGGCCCAACTGGGACGACCGGTGAAGGAGATGATCGGCGGGGTTACCGGCTGGATCGACGAGGGCTTCGGCCTGGCCCGCGGCTGAGAATCAGTGGAAATAGAAATCAGGCCGGCGACGCCGGCCGACATTCCGCAGCTGCTGCCGCTGATCGCCGAACACGCAGCCTTCGAGGCGGCCTCTTTCTGCGCCGACGCGCAGCTCCCGGAGCGGCTGGCGGCCGCCGCTTTCGGCGCAGGGCCGCGGGTGCACCTGTGGCTGGCAGCGGATGCGGAAAATCTCTTTGGCTACGCCGCGGCCAGCCGCGAGTTCAGTACCTGGACCGCTGCGGAATATCTGCACCTGGATTGCCTCTATGTGTGCGAGGCCCGGCGTGGAATGGGTATTGGCCGGCGACTGCTGGACAGTGTTGTAGCGGAGGCTCGCAGGTCGGGGCTGGTGGAGATGCAGTGGCAGACTCCTGCATGGAACAAACGCGCCATTGATTTTTACCGGCGCCTCGGCGCAAGGGCGCTGGAAAAACGGCGTTTTTATCTGGATGTTTCAGTTAGCGACAGACAATCCGTGTCCATCGCGTATTCCGCAGAAGATTGATCGCTAATCCTGCACGGACACCGGCGAGAAAAACCGCAGGTCCATTTCCTCCGCCAGCAATTCTTCCGCGCGGCCGAGGAAATCCCTCAGGTAGGGCGTCTCGAAGTGCAGGTCCAGGTCACGCCGGGAGCGCCAGTTCTCGTACAGCATCCACAGCGCCGGGTCCTCGTCGGAGCGGTGCAGGTCGTAGTCGATGCAGCCGGGCTCCTCCCGGGTCGGAGCCACCAGCGCCTGCAGGCGCCGGCCGAGTTCCTCCTCCATACCCGCCTTGGCGCGGATAAGGGCCACCAGGGTCAATGGTTTTTCCATGGTTTTTCCTTTTTAAGCGATGGTGTAACCGCCGTCGGCGACTAGGCCGTGGCCGGAAATAAACGAGGCGTCGTCGGAGGCGAGGAAGGCGACTATCTTCGCCATTTCCTCGGGGGCCCCCGCACGCCCGGCGACGCTGGCGCGGGCGAACTCCTGCATGGCTTCCGCCGAGGGCCAGATGCGGCCGGGCATTGCCGTATCGATAACCCCGGGGCAGAGCGCATTGACGCGCACGCCGCTCTGGAACCACTCGATCGCCGCGGTCTTGGTCATACCCAGTACCGCGTGTTTGGTGGCGATATAGAGGGCGCCGTTCTCGAAGCCGATCAGGCCGCCCATGGAAGCGTTATTGATAATGGTGCCGCTGCCCCGCTCCAGCATTACTTTGCCGGCGTGTTTCATCATCAGGAAGACGCCGCGCACATTGGGTTCGAACACCTGGTCGTAGGTCTCGGCGGTCTGCTCCAGCAGCGGGGCGAAGACGCCCTCGGTGCCGGCGTTGTTGAACAGGATATCGATGCTGCCGTATTCGGCCAGGGTGGCCGCCACCAGCCGTTCGATATCGCTTTCGCGGCAGGTATCGGTGCGCACCGCCAGCGCCTCGCCGCCGCCTTCGCGGATTTCCGCCACCAGTTGTTCCAGCTCCGGTTCGCGGCGCGCGGCCACGGCCACCCTGGCGCCGCGTTCGGCCAGCTCCAGCGCGCTGGCGCGGCCTATGCCGGAGCTGGCGCCGGTGACTATGGCCACGCGGCCCTGCAGGCTGCGCGGGGGGGTTGAGGTTGCACTGTTCATTGGACTGCTCCTTGCGAGTGATTGGTATTGGGGCCCGGCGGCCCGTGCAGTCGAAGGTTAGGGATTGCGATTAAGTGGAAAAACAGCAACTATCTTTATTCACTATTAAGAAAAACTTACTAATCTGCCTATGCTTACGGACAGCCTGCAGGCCTTTGCCTGCGTCGCCCGCCACGCCAGCTTCACCCGAGCCGCGGCGGAACTGGAGGTATCCCCCTCGGCGCTGAGCCAGTCGATGCGCCAGTTGGAGGCGCGCCTCGGCACCCGCCTGCTGCAGCGCACCACCCGGCGGGTGGGACTGACCGAGGCCGGGTGTGAATTCCTGCAGCGCATAGCGCCGGCCCTGGGGGAGATAGAGGCGGCGGTGGAGCAGCTGCACGAACGGGGCGGCCAGCCATCCGGTACACTGCGTATTGCCGCGCCGCGTCTCGCAGTACCGCACCTGCTGGAACCGGCGCTCGCCGATTTCGCCCGCGCCTACCCGCAGACCCGCGTGGAAATCCTGGTGGAGGACACATTGACCGACCTGGTGAGCCGCGGCTTCGACGCCGGCATCCGCCTGGGGGAAGCGCTGGAGCAGGATATGGTGGCGCTGCCGGTGAGCCGGCCACTGCGCTGGCTGGTGGTGGCCAGCCCGCAATACCTGGCCTGCCGCGGTGCGCCAGATCAGCCGCAGGACCTGCTGCAACACGAATGCATTCGCTACCGCTACACTGGCAGCGGCGCCGTGGAGCGCTGGGATTTCGAGCGGCGCGGGCACCGCTGCCAGATCGCCGTGGAGGGGCCCCTGACCAGCAATGACAACGACCTGTTGCTGCGAGCGGTGCTGGACGGCCTCGGGTTGGGCTTCCTGCTGGAGGACGCGGTGCGCGAGCACCTGGAGGCGGGCCGGCTGCAATCGGTACTGGAAGACTGGTCCCCCGCCTCGCCGGGCTTCTACCTCTACTATCCGTCCCGCCGGCATCTGCCGGCCAAGCTGCGGGTGTTTGCCGATTTTCTGCGCGCGCGGGTTTGAAAGCGGGTGGGGAGAGAGGAGGGCTCCTGCGAAAATTTTTAATAGCCCCTGTCGATTGGCGGAGCACCCCCGCGACCAGGTTACGCAAACTTCTTTAAACCTGGTTACATCGAGGAAACACCATGTCCAGAAAAATGTTCGTCAACCTGCCCGTCGCCGACCTGGGTAAATCCATCGAGTTCTTCTCCCGGCTCGGTTTCGAGTTCAATCCCCAGTTCACCGACGACACCGCCACCTGTATGGTTGTCAGCGACAGCAACTTTGTCATGCTGCTCACCCGCGACAAGTTCAGCGGCTTTACGCCGGGGCTGGAGATCTGCGACACGGACAAGAGCACCGAGGTGCTGGTCTGCCTGTCCGCCGAAAGCCGCGTGGAGGTCGACGAACTGATCGACAAGGCCGTTGCCGCGGGTGGCGGCATTTTCAGGGAGACACAGGACTACGGCTTTATGTACGGCCGCGCCTTCCGCGACCTGGACGGGCATATCTGGGAGCTGGTGTGGATGGATATGGCCGCGTTTGCACAGCAGGGCGGCTGACAGCCATCATCGAATGGCGCCCGACAGCGAAACCCTGCCGGGCCGCATTCTCAGCTTCCAGGGACCCAGCCGAGGCTGAGCACGTACCTGGTGCCAACTTGCACTTCGCTGACGGCGCGCTCCGCTATATCCGAGCGCCAGAGCTTCACTTTCTTTGCCCCCTTCAATCCGCTATTTGCCCAGCCGCTCGCGCAGAAACTCCACAAACCGCCGCACCCGCACCGGCCGCGGCCCGCCGCCCGGGTAGACTGCGTTCAGCGGTGCCGAGCTGCCCCTCCAGTCCGTGAGCGCCGGCTCCAGCCGGCCGGCCTCGATATCCCTGCGCACATCCAGTTCGCTCTTGTAGGCGAGGCCCGCGCCGTCCAGTGCCCATTCCCGCACCAGGGCGCCGTCGTCGCAGGTGCGGTCGCCGCTCACCTCGACCACCAGGGTCTCGCGTTTGCGCTGGAAGGACCAGCGGCGGTAGGCGCCGCCGCTGCTGAAATAGATCAGGCAATTGTGGCTGAGCAGGTCCTGCGGGTGCTGCGGGTGGCCGCGCCGCTTGAAATAGGCCGGGCTGCCCACCACCAGGCGGCGGTTGTCCAGCAGCCGCCGTGCCACCAGCGCCGAATCCGGCAGTTCGCCGTAGCGCAGTGCCAGGTCCAGGGGTTCCGACACCAGGTCGCGCAGCGTGTCGCCGGACAGCAGGGTGAAGCGCACCTGTGGGTGCAGGGCCTGGAACTCATCCATCAGCGGGCGCAGCCACTGGCGGGCGAAGTCCACCGGCGCGGTCAGGCGTATCTCGCCGCTGACGTCCGCGCAGTCGCGGTGCACCGACTGCCGGGCGTCCTCCAGCAGCGCCAGCCCCGGCTCCACCCGCTCGCGGAACAGCAGGCCCTCGGGAGTCAGGCGCAGGCTGCGGGTGTTGCGCTCCACCAGCCGCACCTGCAGCTCCTCTTCCAGCCGCTTCAGGCTGGCGCTGGCCGCCGCCGGGGTGCGCTCCAGGCTGCGTGCGGCGGCGCTGAGCGAACCCAGGCGGGCGGCTTCCACGAACAGGCGCAGGTCGTTCAGATTTGGCATTTTCAAATACTGTTTAAAAGTGTTTTATAGGAAATGCCAATTATCGGCAGCGCCTCGCGACACCACAATAGTGCCCGCCGAGTATTGTTAGAAAGGAGGCAGGTAATGATCGAAGTAATCAATAAGGCGCTGCAGGTGCTGATTATTGTGACTTCCCACGGGGAGATGGGCCCCGGCGGCGAGCGCACGGGCGTGTGGCTGGATGAACTGGCGGTGCCCTATATGGAACTGCAACAGGCGGGGATACAGGTGCGGGTGGTTTCCGTCGCGGGCGGCGAACTGCCGGTGGACCCACGCAGCCTGAGTCCGCGCGGCGAAAACCCTCCGCAGGTGGAAAAATTCCTGGATGACCCGGAGGCGCAGCGCGCGCTGAAATCCAGCCGCGCGCTGGCGGAGGTGGACTGGCAGTCCTTCGACGCAGTCTTCTTCCCCGGCGGCCACGGCACCATGTGGGATTTGCCGCAGAATCCGCTGGTGGGGCGCATAGTGGCGGAGTTCCTGGCTGCCAATAAACCGGTGGCCGCCGTCTGCCACGGACCGGTGGCACTGGTCGGCGCGCGCGATGCGGACGGCAAACCGGTGGTGGCCGGGCGCACCCTCAGCGCTTTCACCGACAGTGAGGAGCGTGCCGCCGGCTTTATGGGCGTGGTGCCTTTCGCGCTCGAGAGCCGTCTGCGCGAACTGGGCGCGACGGTGAAAACCGGCCCCGACTTCGAGCCCTTTGCCCTACGCGACGGCCTGCTGATAACCGGCCAGAATCCGGCCTCGTCGGAGAAGGTGGCGCAGCTGCTGCTGGAAGCGCTGGCGGAGCGGGCGCAATGAACTGTTCCGCAACTGCAACCGGTTCACTGCGCCTGCCGCTGGCGCTGCTGGCACTCACCGCCGGCGCCTTCGGTATCGGCGTCACCGAGTTTGTGATTATGGGCCTGCTGCTGGAGGTGAGCGCGGATCTCGCGGTTTCCATTCCGGCGGCGGGCATGCTGATCTCCGGTTATGCACTGGGTGTGGTCGTGGGTGCGCCGGTGATGACCGCGCTCACTGCGCGCTGGCCGCGCAAGCTGACGCTGCTGGTGCTGATGGGGATCTTCACCCTGGGCAACGCCGCCTGTGCGTTGGCGCCCAACTACGAAATTCTGATGCTGGCGCGGGTGGTGACCGCTTTCGCCCACGGCACCTTCTTCGGGGTTGGCTCAATTGTCGCCACCGGACTAGTGGCGGTGGATCGGAAGGCTTCAGCCATTGCGATCATGTTCACCGGGCTCACGGTGGCGAACATTCTCGGCGTGCCCTTCGGTACCTGGCTCGGGCAGGCGTTCGGCTGGCGCGCCACCTTCTGGGCGGTGACTCTGGTGGGGCTGGTGGCGCTGCCGGTGATCGCGGCCTTCGTGCCGCGGGATCACTCGGCACCCGCCGCCGCAGACTGGCGCGCGGACCTGCGCGCCCTGGCGCGGGCGCCAGTTTTGCTGGGGCTCTTGACTACGGTGCTGGGCTTCGGCGGTGTGTTCGCAGTGTTCACCTATATCGCGCCCATCCTCACGCAAGTCAGCGGATTCGATGAGGCCGCGGTGTCGCCGATCCTGCTGGTGTTCGGTGCCGGGTTGATCGCCGGCAACCTGCTCGGCGGGCGCCTCGCCGACCGCCGGCTGGTGCCGACCGTTCTCGGTAGCCTGTTGCTGCTGGCGGTGGTGCTCGGGCTGATGACCTTCGCCGTGCACAGCAAAATTACCGCGGTGATCTTCGTCGGCCTGCTGGGCGCCGCTGCCTTTGTCACAGTGCCGCCGTTGCAGATGTGGGTGCTCTCCAAGGCCGAGGGCGCGGGCCAGAGCCTCGCCTCCAGTTTCAATATCGCCGCTTTCAATCTGGGCAACGCCATCGGTGCCTGGCTGGGCGGCTATGTGATCGATCTGGGTTTGGGGCTGGCCGCGCTCACTTGGGTGGCGGCGCTGGTACCGCTGGCCGCGACTGCCACCGCGCTGCTGAGCCTGCGCCTGGAAAAGGCCGGGAAACATTCTGAAATGGAGATGCGCGCGGCCCATCCGTGTGGATAAATGTAAAACGGGAGTTTGTTATGAACATCGATCTATCCGGCAAGACCGCCATAGTGACCGGTTCCACCCTGGGCATCGGCTTCGCCATTGCCCGCGGCCTGGCCAAGCGGGTGGCGGGCAGCGGTGTGACCGTCAACGCGGTGCTGCCGGGGCCGACCCTGTCCGAGGGGGTGGAGGAGATGCTGCGGGAGGACGCGGAAAAGTCCGGCCAGTCGATCGGGGAGGTGGGGGTGGCCTTCGTCAAGGAGCAGCGGCCCAGTTCCATACTCCAGCGCCCGGCGACGGTGGAGGAGGTGGCGAATATGGTGGTCTATGTGGCCTCACCCCTGGCCTCGGCCACCACCGGCGCGGCCCTGCGGGTGGACGGCGGCGCGGTGGACACCATCGCCTGATGGCGACAGTAGTGGAGAACAGCGAATGGAATTCAATCGACAGGGCGCACCGCGCAATTGGTTCTTTTGTCTGCTCCTGGCCTGGACGGTTCTTGCTGTGCCGTTGGCGCAGGCCGCCGGGGAAAGCGAGCGCAACTGGGTTGCCACCTGGTCTGCCAGCCCGCAGCCGTTGTGGGGCGGCGATTTTGCGCTGCCGACCAATGCGCCCTTCCACCTCTGGAACCAGACACTGCGCCAGGTGGCGCGGATCAGTATCGGCGGCGAGCGGGTGAGGGTGGTGCTGTCCAACAAGTACGGCTCCCGGCCACTGCGGATAGACGCCGCGCAGCTGGCGCTGTCCGGAGGCGAATCGGAAATCGTGCCCGGTTCCAACCGCGCGCTGACTTTTTCCGGCGAGAAACAACTGCTTATTCCGCAGGGTGCGGAGGTGATCAGCGATCCGGTAGACCTGGCGGTGGCGCCGCTGCAGCAGCTTGCGGTCAGCCTCTTCCTGCCGGAGCCGACGCCGCCGGAGACCTTCCACTGGGACGGCCTGCAGACCGCCTATATCGGCGCCGGCAACCAGGTGGATAAGCGGGAAATGGAGGTGCAAGACACCACCAACACGCGAATTTTCCTGAGCGGCATACTGGTGGACACCGCCGGGAAAGCGCGGGCCGTGGCGGCCTTCGGCGATTCCGTTACCGACGGCAATACCTCCAGCCTGAACAGCAACCATCGCTGGCCGGATTTCCTCGCCGCGCGCCTGGCGGAGGAAGATATCGCGGTGGTCAACGCGGGCATCTCCGGCGCGCGCCTGCTCGCCAGCCTGATGGGTGAAAACGCTCTGGCCCGCTTCGAGCGGGATGTGCTGGGCCAGCCGGGTGTGGAAACCGTTATCGTGCTGATGGGTATCAACGATATCGGCTGGCCGGGCTCGGCGCTGGCTCCGGACAAAAAGCTGCCGTCGGCGGAGCAATTGATCGCCGTTTATCGCCAGCTGATCGCGCGGGCGCATATTCGTGGCGTGCGCATTGTCGGCGCCACCCTGACGCCTTTCGAGGGCGCACTGGACCAGACCCCGATGGCCGGCTACTACTCCGCGGAAAAGGAAAAGCTGCGGCAGGCGGTGAATCGCTGGATTCGCGGCTCCGGGGAGTTCGATGCGGTGGTCGATTTCGATGCGGTTGTCAGGGACCCGCAGCGCCCGTCCCGCTTCCTTCCCGCCTACGATTCCGGCGACCATCTGCACCCGGGAGACAAGGGCTATGAGGCGATGGCGGATGCGGTCGATCCGCGGCTGCTGTAACCAAATTGTCAGCAGCTTCCAATACTGCAAATTTCTTTCCGCAATCGAGCAACTCATCCCCCTGTTTTGATTGCGGGGGTTGATGACAAGCTGGCACAGATATCGCAATGTTATGAATGGCGGTCACTCTTCCGCTGTTTTTTCCACCAGATGTAAGGAAACCCCAGATGTCCTCCCCCGCAATTCCCGTAGCCGTCGCCGAGGGGCGCGCGGTTCCCGCTTCCCGTTCCGGGTTGGCCGAATTCGCCCTGGCCCTGGGCGGTTTCGGTATCGGGACCAGCGAATTCGTGATCATGGGCCTGCTGAACCGCGTGGCCACGGACCTGAATGTGACCGCGCCGGATGTGGGCTACGCGATCAGCAGCTACGCCCTGGGGGTGGTGGTGGGTGCGCCGATTATTTCCGTGTTGGCCGCGCGGGCGCCCCGGCGCGCGCTGCTGATCGTGCTGATGATCGTCTTCGCCCTGGGTAATATCGCCAGTGCCTTTGCACCGGGCTTCTGGTCCTTCGTGGCGCTGCGCTTTGTCGCCGGCCTGCCCCACGGGGCCTATTTCGGCGTGGCCGCGCTGGTGGCCGCGGCGGCGGTGCAACCGCAGCAGCGGGCGCGGGCGGTGGCACGGGTGATGAGCGGGCTGACGGTGGCGATACTGATCGGCGCGCCGCTGGGCACCTGGGCGGGCAACCTGTTCGGCTGGCAGCTGGCCTTCACTGCGGTCGGCGCCATAGCGCTGCTCACCGCGCTGCTGGTGTGGCGCTTCGTGCCGGTACAGCCGCGGGATCCGGAGGCCAGCCCGCTGCGGGAGCTGTCGGCGCTGGCGAAGCACCAAGTGCTGTTTACCCTGGGCATTGCCGGCGTCGGCTTCGGCGGTATGTTCGCGATTTTCAGCTATGTGATGCCGACCCTCACCGAGCAGGCGGGCATGGCCGAATCCCTCGGTCCGCTGGTGCTGGCGCTGTTCGGGCTGGGCGGCATTTTCGGCAACCTGATCGGTGCGCGGGTGGCGGACTGGAACCTGCTGCGGGCGATTCCGCTGATCCTGGTCTGGTGCGCCGCAGTGCAGGGGCTCTTCTTTTTCGCCGCCAATTCCGCGTGGCTGGGGCTGCTTTTCGTCGGGCTGGTGGGCACCAGCATGGCCCTGGGCGCGCCGCTGCAGACCCGGCTGATGGACGTGGCCGAGGGCGGCCAGACCCTCGCCGCCTCCCTCAACCACGCCGCCTTCAACCTGGCCAATGCCCTGGGTGCCTGGCTGGCCGGGGTGACGGTGAAGGCGGGCTTCATCTGGTCCTCCACCGGACTGGTGGGCGCGGTACTGGCCGCCGGCGGCCTGCTGGTTTTTTTTGCCGGGCGCTGGGTGGAAAGGCGCAGTGAGGATTAGCCGTCCGGTTAAGCTCCCAGCTGATGGATGGTGCGCAGATTTTCCAACACTTTTGTTAGGCGGTTGGGGATACCGAAGTCCCGCAGATTCAACCCTTCTTCAACGGTCATGGCCGTCAAAAATTCCACCATGTCCTGCTTAATAGACTCCGCCATATCAATCTGTTGGGTGGGGGCGGGCAAGACAGACAAGCGAAACACATCATTGCGATGCTTTTAATGGCTTTACTGTCAACAGACTGGCCTCCATTTTTATGGCTGGTGGGGTCAAGTCAGGCCCTGGCCTTAAAGGGCAGGATAAACTCTGCGCCCAACACCGGAATGTCGTCGATCACGATCTTGCCGTTCTGGATGCACTGGTGATAATCATCATAGAGCAAGAGCCTCGGTGAGTATGGTATCCGCGACTATGGTAGGGGCGCTCCAGTTAATATCTTAATGATTGCACACTAACATTAAGAGTCCGCTGGACCAGGACATCCTCGTAGTGGGAGCGGTTGAAAATCGTGATCGGCCAGCCGAATCCGCACATCAGCTCATTCCGCGTCTCGGTCTCAATCTCCTGATCCGGGCTCCCCGAGGAGACGGATGAGGTGTTCATTGTCATAGAAGGCAGCCTGGACATCGAGTTCAGGGATGGGATAGTGACCTTGGAGGTGGGGGAAAGGTTCGTGGTTCCCAAGGGCAAGGAGCACGGGCCTGTTGCAGGGAGTGAATGCAGGATTATGCTAGTGGAGCCGAGAGGTATCGTGAATACCGCCTGGAGGGAAAGCGGCGGTGGGCGAGGTCAGATCTGCCGAACAGTGCCATGTCGCCTTTGCCCGCTACCGAGAACGATCGATAAAACTAAAAGAGGAGAATTGAGTGATCTCTGTCAGAGAAGCAACCGGGACTGATATCGATGCTGTATACGACTTGATCCTGGCTATAGCGCGGTACCACGATCAGGAGCAATACGTTGTAACAGACAGGGCTGAGCTAGAAGAATCCGGGTTTGGTCCCTCGCCAAAGTTCGGGATTCTGCTGGCGGAAATAGACGGGGAGGTGGCGGGATATCTTTCTTACACCTGGAATTACTCGATCTGGCTCGGTTCTTCTTATATGAATATCGATGATGTCTTCGTATGGGAGAGATTTCGTGGGAAAAGGGCCGGTGAAGCATTGATGCACAAAGCCAGGGAAATCTGCGGGGCCCGCGGCCTTCATCGATTGAGGTGGGAAGTACAACAGGATAATCACCAGGCCATCAGCTTCTATAGGCGCCTCGGTGCCGAAATAGACATTAAAGGCGTCTGCCGCTGGGGGGTGGAGTAGGGTTTTTAACTCAAGTTTCGGAGTTCACATCGAGGGCAGGAAGACTGCGGGTGGCACAGTGGGAGGCCCTGCTGCCGGTGGCCACCTGGCAAATATTTACCGATGAGGTTTTTTTCCAGGTGGCCACCGGCAGCAGGGCCGCTCGAAGGCTCTTCCCTTCCGGCCTGGCAACACCTGTGAACTCCGAAACTTGAGTTTTAACCTGGTGCCGCACCGGACAGACCTGTGCAGTCTGGAGTAAAAAGCCCTTAAACCCGGCGCAGTTCTATCAATCCCGCACAACGCGAATTCAGAAACCGGCCAGCACCGACTTGCCGATACTGCGCCCGCTCTCCTGGGCCGCGTGGGCCCGGCGCAGGTTGGCGGCATTGATGGTGCCGAACTCCTCCTTCAGCGTGGTCTTCAGCACACCGGCGTCCACCAGTGCGGCCACCTCGCTCAGCAGGCGGTGCTGCTCTGCCATATCCGCCGTCTGGTAAACCGGTCGCGCGAACATAAATTCCCAGTGCACCGACAGGCACTTGCTCTTGAAAGGCTTGATATCCAGCGTGGCCGGGTCGTCGATCACCGCCATGGCGCCCTGGGGGGCGAGCAGCTCGACGATGGCCGGCAGGTGCTGGTCGGTGCCGGTGAGGGAGGCCACATAGCGCACCTGGGGAATGCCGATCCGTTTTAGTTCCTCGTTTAATGGCTCGCGGTGATTGACCACATGGTGGGCACCCATCGCCTTGCACCAGGCGACAGTCTCCGGGCGCGAGGCGGTGGCGATGACCGTCAGGCCGGTCAGGCGCGCGGCTAGCTGGGTCAGTATCGAGCCGACGCCGCCGGCGCCGTTGATAATCAGCAGGGCGTCATCCTGAGTCTTTACACCGTAGGGGACGCGCAGGCGATCGAACAGCAGCTCCCAGGCGGTGATGGCGGTCAGCGGCAGCGCGGCGGCCTCGGCGAAGGACAGGGAATCCGGTTTGCGCGCGGCGATGCGCTCGTCCACCAGCTGGTATTCGCTGTTGCTGCCGGGCCTGTCGATAGCGCCGGCGTAGAAGACCTGATCGCCCTTTTTGAACAGCGTCACTTCCGGGCCCACCGCCTCGACGGTGCCGGCGGCATCGAAGCCGAGAATGCGCGCGTTGCCCTCCGGCGGCGTGGCGCCGGCGCGCACCTTGGTGTCCACCGGGTTGACGGACACCGCCTCCACCTTGACCAGGATGTCCCGCAAACCGGGGGACGGCAGTGGCAGTTCCAGGTCGAGCAGGGACTCCTCGTCGTCGACGGGCAGGGGTTTGTAGTAGCCAATGGCTTTCATCTGGGTTGCTCCTCTTTCTGTAGCAATCATTTTGTTGAGAAATAACTACTCACGCCCCCTGTCGCCAGTGAGAAAATCTTGGGCGGCCCTGCTGCCGGTGGCCATTTGGGAAAAGCCTCATTGGTCTGTCCACCGGCCGCAGGCGCTTTTCCCAAATGGCCCCCGGCATCAGGGCCTTGGCATTGGACTCTGGCATCCTTTTCCGAGTCCGGGGGTGACTAGTGACGTTGATAAAAGCTTAGGGGCTTGCCGAAAAGAAGAGAAACGAATAGTTTTAATTGGATTGATTCGTTTTGTAACTAGGTGGGCGACCATGCGCTATCCGGACCTGGAGATAGACCTGCTGCGGGCCTTTGTCGCCGTGGCCGAGAGCGGCGGCTTTACCGCCGCCGCCGAGGTGGTGGGGCGCTCCCAGTCCGCAGTGAGCCAGAAGATACTGCGCCTGGAGGAGAGTGTCGGCCGGCGCCTGTTCGAGCGCAGCAGCCGCTCCCTGAACCTGACCGGCGACGGTGAACAGCTGCTGGTGGCGGCGCGGCGGATACTGGAACTGAACGACGCCTCGGTGCGCGAACTGCTGGAGCCGGCGGCGGTGGGCAGCCTGAGCCTCGGGGTGGCCGAGGATTTTATTCCGCAGCAGCTGCCTGGGGTGCTGGCGCGCTTCCGCCGCCTCTATCCCGCCGTGCACCTGGAGTTGAAGACCGGCATGAGCTGCGAACTCCTGGCCGCCTACGAGGCCGGGGACCTGGACGCGGTGATCGCCAAGCGGGACGGCGAGGCCAAGCGCGGCCGGGTCATCTGGCGCGAGCCGCTGGTGTGGATGGCGGCCGCGGATTTTGAGGCGGACTTCGGCGAGCCGCTGCCGCTGGTGCTGCTGCCGCCGCCCTGCACCTATCGCGAGGTGATGACCGGGGCCCTGGACTCGCTGCGCCGCGACTGGTACCCGGCCTGCACCGCCAGCAGCCTGATGGGCATCCAGGCGGCGGTGGCCGGCGGCCTCGGCGTCACGGTTCTCGGCCGCGCCTTCGTGCGCGAGGGGCTGAAGGAACTGCGCGTACCGGAGCACTGGCCGCCGCTGCCGATGACCGAGATAGTGTTGATCGGCGAGGATACCGCCCAGGCGGAGCTGGTGCGGCCGCTGGCCGCCTTCCTCACCGAGAGTCTGTCCGCCGCTGTGGTTTAGGCCGGGTAGCCGATGCCGAGATTACCCCCACCGCCATCAGCCCCACTTCATTTCACCCTTGGCGCCGATTTGCAGGGTGATCGGGAAAAGCAAAACCACCGTCAATAAGAATCGCTTCGCGAGCGCCGCTGAGCAGTCCCGGCGCGCGGAAGAAACCCTTCTCACCGGCCGGGAAATGCTTCCAGTTCAGGCTGGTTTCCGCAGCCAGGGCACCCCCTCTACCGATATAAGGTCGCTGCAACGCCGGCTGCGGTACCCAACAAAAACTTCCCGCCCCTGAACCGCACTTTACGCCTCGATCAGCCCGCGCTCTGAGAAAACCTCCCGGGCCGCAAAGGCGCCGTTCAATGCGGCCGGGAAACCCGCGTAGACGGCCATTTGAACAATGACCTCTATGACTTCCTGCGGAGTACAGCCCACATTCAGAGCTCCGTGGATATGCACCTTCAGCTGCGGCGCCGCATTGCCCAGGGCAGTCAGCGCGGCGACGGTGGCGATCTCTCGCGATTTGAGATCCAGCCCGGGCCGACTGTAGATATCCCCGAAGGGAAATTCGATGGTGTAGCGCCCCAGGTCCGGGGCGATACTCTTCAGGGACTCGATAACCCGCTCGCCCGCCTCCCCGTCTATTTCCCTGAGTTTTTCCCAGCCCCGTTTGAAGCGCTCATCGTTGTCTGCGTTCATGTTTTCCTCCCGAGAAAATAAAGAACAGCTGGGCAGGGCGCAGTGGCCGCAGGCCGCTGCAGCCAGCAGCCCGGCCGTGTGGAGAAAACCCCTTCTGGCCCGGTTGCCTGGGGCTGGACTTCTGTTTTGCACTGGCCTTTGCTCCTGCCGACAGGTTCAGCGGCAGCCTAGGGGTTGGAGTGGACTCTAAGTCAAGGGCGTTTTATGCCCGCCTGTCGCGGATTCGTAGAGGACGATTTTTTCACGGAGCTTTTCCAGGTGGCGCTGCTGTTCGGCGAGGTTTTCTTCCAGTGTGGCGGCGTGTTCTTCCAGAAGCCGCTGGCGCTCTTCCAGAGTCGATTCACCCTCTTCCCTCAGGTCTGCATAGCGGTGGATCTGCTCCAGGGGCATGCCGGTTTCCTTCAGCCGCTGCACAAAGCCGATCCAGGCGATGTCTTTTTCGGAAAAGTCGCGGTGGCCGTTGGGCAGGCGTTGGATATCCCGCAGCAGGCCGATCTTTTCGTAATAGCGGACGGTGTGCGGACTGATGCCTGCGCGCCTGGCAAATTCCTTAACATTCATACGGTTTCTCTCCCGGTTGCCATGGGGGGTGAGAATAGGGAATACAAAACGGCAGGACTACCGTTTTGCACAGCCGAAGGCTGCCCGCAGGGTGAGGGCCATGGATGGCCCGAATGAAAAAAGCCGGCACAAGGCCGGCGGGGAAAGAAGACTCCGAAAAGCGCGTCGGGGTCGTCAGGCGAGAGCCAGTTTGGGCGGCTCGCCGGCGGCGACAACCTCCTCCGGCTCGGCTTGCGAGCGTCGCTCGCTCGCGATCAGCGAGTAGAACACCGGCACCACGAACAGGGTGAACAGTGTGCCCAGCACCATACCGGTGACCAGCACCGTGCCGATGCTGTTGCGCGCCTCGGCGCCGGGGCCGGACACCAGCACCAGCGGCAGGTGGCCGAACACTGTGGCGGCGGAGGTCATCAGCACCGGGCGCAGGCGGGTCAGGGAGGCCTCGCGCAGCGCCGCCATCTTGGCCAGGCCGCGGGCCTGCAGGGTATTGGCGAACTCGACGATCAGTATGCCGTTCTTGGCGATCAGGCCCACCAGGGTGATCAGCCCCACCTGCGAATAGATGTTGAGGGTGGTGAAGTCCAGGAAGGTGAACAGCAGCGCGCCGGAGATGGCCAGGGGCACCGAGCCCAGCAGTACGATCAGCGGGTCGCGGAAGCTCTGGAACTGGGCCGAGAGCACCAGGTAAATCAGCAGCACCGCGAAGCCCAGGGTGGCGGACAGGGTGCCGCCCTCCTGGCGGATCTGGCGCGACTCGCCGGCGTGGTCGATGGCCGCCAGGGCGCCGCCGGCGCTGTGGGCCGCCTCCTCCAGCACCCGCAGTCCCTCCTCCTTGGTTACGCCGGGATTGACGCCGCCGAAGATGCGCACCGCGTTGCGCTGCTGGAAGCGGTGCAGGGCGCGCGGCGCCGTCTCCGTCTCTATGCGGGTGAAGGAGGACACCGGCACCAGCTCGCCGCCGGGCCCGCGGATCTTCAGGTCCAGCAGCGGCGACAATGTGGCCCTGTCCTCGTCCCCCAGCTGCGGTATCACCTTGTAGCTGCGGTCGTAGTAGTTGAAGCGGTTCACGTAGCCGCCGCCGAGCAGGGTACCCAGTTCGCGGGCCACACCGGCCAGGTCCAGGCCCAGGTCGGCCACCCGCTCCCGGTCCAGCACCACCCGCGCCTCGGGCAGGTCGATCTTCAGGTCGCTGTCCACGTAGAGGAACTTGCCGCTGGCCCAGCCGGCGTTCATCACCTGCTGGGCCAGGGCCTGCATTTCCTCCAGGGGCGCGTCGCTGAGCAGCACCATCTCCACGTCGTACATGCCCGGCGTCGGCAGGGGCGCGTCCAGGCTGGGGAAGACGCGCAGCCCCGGTATCTGGGATACGGCGGCGTAGACGTCGCCGAACATCTCCGCGGTGGAGCGCTCGCGCTCTTTCCAGTCCTTGGCCACCAGGCCGCCGAAGCCGCCCCAGGCCGCGGTCAGCGACCAGGTGAATTCGGTCTCCGGCAGGGCGGTGATGGCCCCGGCCACAGCCTGGGAGTGGCGGTTGCTGGCGGCCAGGGTGGAGTCCGGCGCAGCCTCGAAGAAGAGGCTGATATGGCTCTGGTCCTCCACCGGCGCCAGCTCCTTCTTGGAGAAGTGGTGCAGCGGCCAGGCGGCCGCGGTCACCATCAGCGCCGTCGCCACCACCGCCCAGCGCATGGACAGGGCGGAATCCAATGCGCGGGCGTAGAGGCGACTCACCGCATCGAAGATGCGGTTGACGCGCACGGTCAGCCAGGCCTCCTTGCCGTGGGGGTGCACGAAGCGCGAACTCATCACCGGCGACAGGGTCAGGGCCACGAAACCGGACACCACCACTGCGGCGGCCAGGGTGATGGCGAACTCCAGGAAGAGGGCGCCGGTCAGTCCGCCCTGGAAGGCGATGGGGGTATAGACGGTGGCCAGGGTGATGGTCATCGCGATCACCGGCCCGCGCAGTTCGCGCGCGCCGGCCAGCGCCGCCGCGATCCGCGATTTGCCCTCGCGCACATGCCGCTCGACGTTCTCCACCACGACGATGGCGTCGTCCACCACCAGGCCCACCGACAACACTATGGCCAGCAGGCTCAGCAGGTTGAGGCTGAAGCCGGCCATGTACATCACCAGTCCGGCGCCCACCAGCGACACCGGCATGGCGATCAGCGGCACCAGCGCGGTGCGGATGGAACCCATGAACAGGTAGACTACCAGGCCGACGATCAGGATGGTTTCAATCAGGGTCTTGTTGATTTCCTTCAGGGCGTCGCGCATGAACATGGTGCCGTCCCACACCAGGCGCATCTCCACGTCCTGGGGCAGGGTCGGGCGGATACGCTCCATCTCGTCCTTCAGGCGCTGCGCCACCTCCAGCTCGTTGGAGCCCACCAGCGGCCAGACGCCCAGGTAGACGTTTTCCTGGGTGTTGTACTTGGCCACCATCTCCGCCTCTTCGGCGCCCAGCTCCACCCGGGCCACGTCGCGCAGGCGCACCGTGGCGCCCTCGCGCTCGGCGACAATCAGGTTGGCGAACTCCTCCACCGAGCGCAGGTCGGTGTTGGCCAGCAGGTTGACCTGCACCCAGTCGCCCTTGGTGCGGCCCACGGCGGCCAGGTAGTTGTTGCGCTGCAGGGCGGCGTGCACGTCGCCGGGGGAGAGGTTCAGCGCCGCCAGCCGGTCCGGGTCTATCCACACCCGCATGGCCAGCTGCTGCGCGCCCTCGAAGGTCACCCGCTGCACGCCCTCCAGGGTCGCCAGTTGTGGCTGCAGGGTGCGCGACAGCCAGTCGGTCAGCGCCGGTACGTCGCGTTCGGAGGAGGTGAAGCCGAGGTAGAAGGTGGCGTAGGGGCGGTCGGCGCGCTGCACTTCCACCACCGGTGGCTCAGCTTCCGCCGGCAGCTCGGAGCGCACCTGCTGCAGGCGCGCGGTGACCTCGGCCAGGGCCGCGGTGCTGTTGTGGTTCAGTTTCAGGTGCACGGTGACGGTGCTGACGCCGGCGCGGCTGGTGGAGTCGATATGGTCCACGCCGCTGATGGCGGCGACGGCGCGCTCAATCGGCGTGGTCAGGAAACCGCGCACCGTTTCGGCGCTGGCGCCTGTGTAGACGGTGGTTACCACCACCGAGGAACTCTCCAGGGTCGGGTACTGCTGCACCGGCAGGGACGACAGGGCCCGCCAGCCGACCACCAGCAACAGCAGGTTGGCCACCAGTGCCAGCACCGGGTGGCGGATAAAGACATCGGTAAACGCACGCATGGTAAATCTTCCTTAATCCTTTGGGATCTGCTGCCTAGAGGCTGCCGGCGCCGGTGGTGCTCCCGGTGCTGGCCAGCTGTTCGGCCGCAACGGACACCAGCACGCCGTCGTAGAGTTTGAAGGAGCCGGTCGCCGCGACCTGCTCTCCGGTTTCCAGGCCGTGCTCGATCACCACGCTGTCCCCCAGCACCGCGCCGGCCTGCACCAGGCGCTGGCGGGCGCGGCTGTTGCCGTTTGCGTCCTGCTCGATCACGAAGACGCGGTCGCCCTCGGGCCCGCGGCGCAGCGCGCTCACCGGCACGGTGACCGCCGGGCGGCTTGGGCCCACCGGCACCCGCACCTGTACCGAGGCGCCCGGTGCGGGTGTGCGTTCCGCGCCGCCGATGCGCGCGCGCACCGCAGCGTTGCGCGTCTCCGGATCGACGCGGGCATCCAGGGCGACGATGGTGGCGCCGGCCGGCTGCGCGGTGGCGCCTGCGAGGATCTCCACCGCATCCCCCTCGCGCAGCTGCTGCGCCACCTGTTGGGCCACGGTGAAGTCCACGTGCACGCCGTCGCCCACGCCCTGCAGGGTGGTCAGCAGCGTGCCCTGGTCCAGGTACTGGCCCGGGTGCAGGTCGGCGATGCCGACCCGGGCGCGGAAGGGGGCGCGGATGGTCTTGCGCGCTATCACGGCCCGGGCGCGGCGGATGCCGGCCTGGGCCACATCCAGCTCCGCCCTGGCGCGGTCCAGCTCGTCCTGGGACACGGCGCCGCTCTCGCGCAGCCGCGACAGGCGCCGGTAGACGGTGTCGGCCAACTGGGCCTGGGCCCGGCTGGCCGCCAGCTCCGCCTCTTCCACCGACACATCGAGGGCCACCAGCACGGTGCCGGCCTCGACGATTTCACCGGGACTCAGGTTCACACGGCTCACTGTGCCGGGCAGTTCGTTGCGCAGACTGACCGAGCGCAGGGCCAGCACGGTGCCGACGGCGGTGGTGGTGGGTTGCTGCTGGCGCGCCTCTGCCGCCACCGCAGTGACGGTTTCCATCGGCTCCGGCTGGGCGGCGGAGGCCGCCTCGGCCCGCTGCAGGGCGCCGTATTTCCAGGTGCCGAGCAGGGCCCCGGTGCCGATGACCGCAGCCAGCAGGGCCAGCGGCGCTATGGGGGGGCGACGATTCATGACGAAACTCCTTCTTCACTTGGCGGGGGGCGGGCCCGACCTTGACTTGAGAGGCGGGTCCCGCAAGAATGTGACGATACCGTTCGGTAACATTCCGGATGTTACTGACCGGTCACTCTCGGGTCAACAGGGTCATGTCATGTGTGCAGCAAAAAATAATGAAATCGCCGCCCCCGAAGTTCGCCGCTCGGCGCGGGACCGCATCTTCGAGGCGGCCAAGGATCTCTTCTATCGCTACGGCATCCGCGCGGTGGGGGTGGAGAGCATCGCCTGCGAGGCCGACGCCACCAAGATGACCCTCTACCGCAATTTCAATTCCAAGGACGAACTGGTCGCGGCCTGCATGCGCGATCACGACCGTGATTTCTGGGCCTGGTGGGACAGTGTCGTGGCGCCACACGCCGGGAATCCGAGGGCGCAGTTGATGGCGCTGATGGCGGCCTTCAGCCACCAGTGCGATGCGCAGCCGCGGGGTTGTCCCATGGCCAATGCCGTGGTCGAGTTGCACGAGGAGGATCACCCCGGGCGTGCGGTGATCGTGGAGAACAAAATCCGTATTCGCGAGCGGTTGCGCGGGCTGTGCCGGGAAATAGAGGCGCGCGATCCCGACACCCTGGCGGATGCCCTCTACCTGCTGGTCGAGGGGGCCTATATTTCCCTGCTCACGCTGAAAGGCGGCGACGCCCCCGCCGAGATGTTGCCGCGCATCGCCGAGACGCTGATCGAAGCGCACGTCGAGAAATAACTTCCCCATCTCACAAAAAAAAGCCGGCACGGGGCCGGCGAGGGAAGCAGACGTCGAAAGGAGAGACGCGCAAAAACTGCTTGGGAGTTGACAGGGCGAAGCGCCCCGGCGGACGAATGGCGGTTCTGGCACCGGGGCGCTTCTTGAACTTCTGTATTCTTTCCTGATTTCGTTGTTCGCCTGCAAGCAGGCTCCTACAGGGTGCTTCGTAGGAGCCTGCTTGCAGGCGACCAAATCGCTTGGAGCGATTTGGCGCAGCGAAGCTGCCCGAAGGGCCGAGCACAGGGGTGTGCTCGGCAATTGCCGTTTAGTTCTTCTTCAGGTGCAGCACCCGCGCGCCGGCCGGCGGCAGCACCAGCCTCTCGCCATCGCGTTCGCCGGTGAATAGCGGCGGGGTTATGTCCTCCGCATTGGCCATCTCCTCGGGCAGGGCGAAGGTCTCTTCGCCCTTGCCCAGGTTCAGTGCTACCAGATAGCTTTCTTTTTCCGCGCGGCGGTAGAACACCAGCAGGTCGTTTTGTGTATCCACCACCTCCTGCCCGGCGGTGGCCAGCGCCGGCGACTGGTTCCTGTGCCAGTCGAGCAGGGCGCGGAAGCGGTTCAGCATCGAGTGCGAGTCCCCTTCCTGCACGCTGACCGCCTTGTGGTGGTGCTCCGGGGGTACCGGCAGCCACGGCTTCACCTTGGAGAAGCCCGCGTTGATCTCGCCGCTGTTGCTCCAGGGCATGGGGGTGCGGCAGCCGTCGCGACCCTTGAATTCCGGCCATAAATTGATGCCGTAGGGGTCCACCAGGTCCTCGAAGGCGATATCCGCCTCTTCGAGACCCAGCTCCTCGCCCTGGTAGAGGCAGACGCTGCCGCGCAGGGTCAGCTGCATCAGCAGGAACAGCGGTGCGCGGGCCAGGGCCTGCTCCGGTTCGAAGCCCTTGTTCCAGCGGGTGAAGGAGCGGGGCACGTCGTGGTTGCTGATGGACCAGCAGGGCCAGCCCTGTTCGATCACTTCGCGGTTCTTTTCCAGGGTATTGCGCAGGAAGGAGGCAGAGCACTCCTCGGTCAGCAGGTCGAAGGAGTAGGCCATGTTCAGGCGCTCGCCGGTGGTGTACTCGGCCATGACCTTGTGGGTGTTGTCGTCGCCCACTTCGCCCATGGTGATGGTGCCCGGGTACTGGTCCATCAGCTGGCGCACCCGCTGCAGGAACACCAGGTTCTCCGGCTGGGACTTGTCGTGGATATGCCACTGGTACTGGTAGGTGTTGACCGGTGGCAGGCCCTTTTCGTCCAGCTCCAGCGGGCGCGGCGGGTTGTCGGCCAGTGACCGGTTGTGGAAGGCGTGATTGATGGCGTCCAGGCGGAAGCCGTCCACGCCGCGGTCGAGCCAGAATTTCAGGTCTGCCAGCAGCTGCTCCTGGACTTCCGGATTGTGCAGGTTCAGGTCCGGCTGTTCCCTGAGGAAGTTGGTCAGGTAGTACTGGCGGCGGCGGGTGCACCAGCGCCAGGCGCTGCCGCCGAAATTGGACATCCAGTTATTCGGTGCGCTGCCGTCCGGTTTGGGATCGGCCCAGACATACCAGTCGGCCTTGGGGTTGTCGCGGCTGGAACGGCTCTCCTCGAACCAGGGGTGCTGGTCGGAGGAGTGACTGAGGATCTGGTCGATGATCACTTTCAGGCCGCGCGTGTGGGCGGCCTCGATCAGCGCATCGAAATCCGCGAGATTGCCGAAGATGGGGTCCACGTCGCGGTAGTCGGATACGTCGTAGCCGAAGTCCGCCATCGGCGACTTGAAGAAGGGTGAGATCCAGATGGCGTCCACACCGAGGGACTGCACATAGTCGAGCTTCCGGGTGATGCCCGGCAGGTCGCCGATGCCGTCTCCGTTGGCGTCGCAGAAGCTCCGGGGGTAGATCTGGTAGATAACGCCGTTGCGCCACCATTCTCCATTGTTGCCGCTCATAGGTTACTGCCTATTTCATTATTCGTGATCGCGGGCGGGGCCCACGCCCATAAAGGATAGGGTGAGTATGGCGGCGCCAGCCGGGGGCTGCCTCCTCCCTGCGCGGGGAGGAGGGGGAAGGACAGGCAGGTTTGGCGATTATCCCTGTAGGAGCGGCCGTAGGGCGGGTAAGCGTCCAGCGCATCCGCCACCAGGGTTGGTGGATGCGCTGGACGCTTATCCACCCTACGATCTTCCCGAGTCCCGATCTAGGGCTGATCCTGCACCGAGCGCAGCATCTGCTCCGCCAACGCAATGGCCTCCTGGCGGTCCTTCACGTCCAGCTTCTGGTACAGGCTGCGGATATGGGTCTTGATGGTGCTGGGGGCCACCTTGAAGTGGCGGGCGATGCGCTCGTTGGAGAGGCCGGAATGGATGGCGTTCAGCACCTGCCACTCCCGCGGGGTCAGGGGCGAGTGGCGCAGGAAGTCGGGCACGGCATCGCTGTCGAGTATCTCCCGGATGATGGTTTCGTCCAGTTCGATGCGGATACCGCCGTCCAGCTCCGGCTGCTGCTGGGCCTGCCTGATCAGCTCCCGGGCCCGGTCGGCCTCCGCCTCGCTCAAGTCGGTTTCCAGGGCCGCCTTCAGCATCACGATCAGCGGCTTGCCGACCTGCAGGAAGGAAGCACAAAAATCCCGCTCCACGGCGATACTCAGCGCCTCGCGGATCGCATTGACGGCGCCGTCGCGCCGCTCGCGCAGCCACAGCAGGTGCGCCTCCAGCACCAGGTTGCGCAGGCAGTCGGTGACCAGGCCGCAGTCCCGCGCCAGCTGCTGCAGGCGGGCGAGCAGGCGGTTGGCATCGGACCAGCGGTGCAGCTCGATCAGCGCGCGCACATGGTTGCGCCCGTGGCACTGCTCGAAGTGGTTGCTGGGCCTGTCCGCCACCGCTTCCGCCTGCTCCAGCCAGGCGGCTATGGCCTGGTGGTCGTCCAGGGCGCGCCAGGCGCGCATGCGAGCGGCGTCGGCGTTGGCCACCCAGTCGCGGTGGTAGCGTTCGCCGGTCAGCAGCCGGTCGATGCGCGCCAGCCACTCCAGGGATTCCTCTTTCTCCCCCCTGGCCTGGGCCACTTTCAACAACAGCGTGTACTCCGGCAGCAGCCAGCGCTCACCCACCTTGCGATTGATCTGCATGCCGCGGCGGGCACAGGCGGCAGCGGCGTCCAGGTTGCCCCGTTCCCACTCCAGCTGGCCGCGCAGGCGGCAGATGAATTCGGAGATGGGCAGGCCACTCAGGTGATGTTCCTGCACCAGTAACTGGGCGCGCTCCTGCAGCGCCGAGGCCTTTTTCAGCAGGCCCTGGGCGATGGCGATCTCGGTCTGCTGGCAGATGGCCCAGGCGGCGCTGGGGTAGTCGTGTTCGGCGATGGCCAGGGCCTCCACCTCCTGCATGTGCGCACTGGCCCGTTCCAGTTCGCCGAGGCAGAAGCCGGTCTCGCCGGTGACCAGCAGGGCGGCGATGCGCTCCCCCGGCTGGTCCTCGCGCAGCAGGTTCAGGGCCTCCTCGGCGTACTCCTTGGCCAGCAGTGTCTGGCCGCGGGCCACGGCGGCCTGGGCGCGGGCGGCGGCGAAGGCGCCCTCGTACTCGCGCCACTGCCGCGGGTCCTCGCGCTGCAGCCAGCTCTCGGCGGTGGCCAGGAGTTTCTCGCAGCGGTCGTGCTCGAAGTTGTCTCGCGCCATGCGGGCGGCGAGCAGGGTGAAGCGGGCGTTGCGCTGTAGTTCGTCGGCGCCGAGCCAGTCGAGGCAGTCGTTGACCACCCGGGTCTGGCCCTCGCGCAGCAGCTGTTCGCCCTGCGCCGCCAGCAGCTGCCGCAGCCGCTCCAGGTCCTCCGCCGCCAGCGCGTGGCGCAGTGCCTCCAGCGGCTGGGCCAGCTGTTGCCAGGTGTCGCAGGCGGCGCGGTGCAGTGCCTGCAGGCGCGACGGGTCGGTGAGCTGGCGCTGCAGGAAGCGGGCAAAGACCGGGTGGTAGCGGAACCACTGGCGGCTGGAGTCCTGCGCCTGCAGGAAGAGGCCGCGTCGCGCCGCCTGTTCCAGCAACTGCTGGCCGCCGTCGAGGCCGCTCAGCTGTTCCGCCAGTCGGGCGTTGACGCGGGTCAGTATCG
Organism: Microbulbifer sp. SE14; assembly: GCF_059834885.1. NCBI lineage: Bacteria > Pseudomonadati > Pseudomonadota > Gammaproteobacteria > Cellvibrionales > Microbulbiferaceae > Microbulbifer > Microbulbifer sp. SE14. The sequence goes on from NZ_JCBAJA010000024.1 coordinate 61,116, forward strand.
AGGTGCAGGCGAGCAGTTCGCGCAGCTGTGGGTCCAGCCGCTCCAGCACCTCCTCGGCCAGGTAGTCGAGGATATGGCTGTGGCCGCGCTCCAGTTCCGCCAGGTAGCGGTCCACCTCGTCGCGGTCGCGCACGGAGAGGGCGAACAGCTGTACCGCCGGTGGCCAGCCCTCGCTGAGCTGGTGCAACTGTTCGGCGCGGTCGCTGTCCAGGGTAAAGGGCAGCCGCTGCTGCAGCAGCTGGGCTATCTCTTCGGTGTTGAGCGCCAGTTCGTCGCTGCCCAGCTCCAGCAGGCGGCCGGCCACGCGCAGCGAGGCCAGGCCCAGGGGGGGCTGGCTGCGGCTGGTCAGCACCACGCCGATACCGGCGGGGGCGTGGCGCAGCAGGAAGCGGGTGGCATCGTGCACCGCCTCGTTGTCTATCTGGTGGTAGTCATCCAGTACGATGCGCAGTTCGCTGGGCAGGCCGCGCAGTTCCGCCAGAAGCTGGCTGATCACCAGGGAGGGATCTAGGCGCTGCCGCGCGCCGAGCAACTGGTGCGTTTCTTTATGGGTTTCCGGCACGCCGTTGCCGGTGGCGCGGTGCACGCTCTCCACCAGGTAGCGGCAGAACTGGCCGGGTTCGTTGTCGCTGGCGTCGAGGGAGTACCAGGCCACCGGGTTGTCCTGGGCCGCGGCCCAGGCGGAGACCAGGGTGGTCTTGCCGTAGCCGGCCGGTGCCGTGACTAGCAGTAGCTGGTCGCTGTGGCTGTCGTTCAGCAGCGACAGCAGGCGCGGGCGCGCCAGCGTGTGCTCCGGGCAGTCCGGCAGGCTGTATTTGGAGGTCAGTAGCATCGCTGAATGCCGGTCGTCTTGAATGATTGATTTTTGTACAGACGCAATTATGCACCATAAGGGTGGCGCGGCGACAGGGCTGTTACATCCCCCTCCCTGGGGGACTAGGGGCGGAACCCAAGGGCTCCGACCGGCAAGGCCTGGCATTGTGCCGGTCCGCGGGGCGGGACTTCCTTTGCAATCTGTGGACTAAGTGGTAGTTTCGTCCAATTCAGCGGTGTCCATTTTCACAATAACGACGGGCGCTTGGGCCAAGTGAGCTACCCTGAGCGCCAGATACAACTAAAACGGGGCGGAAAATGGCCGATATAGTAATCCTGGCGGCGCCGGGCATGGGGGCGGTGGACGAGGGCTTTGCCGAACCGCTGTTCGCGGCGTTGCGCGAGGGATTGGGGGACGACTGGTCGCGGCTGCACTGCGACACCATCCTTTGCCAGGCGCACCTGCAGACCAATATCGAGCGGGTCTTCGAGGGCATGCAAAAGCGCGACATGGACTTCCTGCGCGCGCGTAAATTCATGCTTTACGGCATGGCCGAGACGGCGGCGCAGATGGGGGATATCCAGCAGCGCGGCGGCAACTACGAGAAGGCCCAGCAGGCGATCTACGCGACCCTGGAGAAGGCGGCCAAGGCCGCTTCCGACAATGCGCCGGTGGTGCTGCTCAGCCACTCGGTGGGTTGCGTCAACCTCTCCAACTACCTGTGGGACGCGCAGAAGACCAGTGTCAACTTCGGCATATGGCGCGACGGCGGTCCCCGCGGCGTGCACAAGGGCTCGGCCCGCGACCTCTTCCTGCGCCTGAAGACCCTGAGCCATTGGTATACCCTCGGTGCCACCAATCCCCTCTGGTGCGCCGGCATGCCGAGGGACCAGATACAGGCGGTGACCGCCGATACCCGCGGCTACAACTTCCGCTGGAAGAACTTCTATCACCCCGATGATCTCTTCGGCTGGCCGCTGAAGCCGCTCTCCCCCTCCTACAACCAGGCGGTGTACCGGGACTACGAGACCCGCCCGCTGGCGGACTGGAGCGCGTCCCACTGGGGCCCGCAGTTGGTGTCCCACGACGGCTATTGGAACAGTGAACTGGTGCAGCAACAGCTGCTCGAGGACCTGCGCGAACTGCTGAAGAAGAGCCGCGGGCGCCGCCCGGCGGCAGCGGCGCGAACTCCGGCGGCGGCCGCGGTATAATCCGCGTCCCATTTCCCGAAGGTCTGGTTTCGTTATGTCGCTGCAATTCCACACTGTCCCGGTCACGCCCTTCCAGCAGAACTGCACCCTGCTCTGGTGTGACGACAGCAGGCGGGCCGCGGTGGTGGATCCGGGCGGCGACCTGGAGAAGATACTGGCGGCAGTGGAAGAGCGCGGCCTGAAGCTGGAGAAGATCCTGCTGACCCACGGCCACCTGGACCATGTGGGCGGCACCGCGGCCCTGTCCAAACAGCTGCAACTGCCGGTGGAGGGACCCCACGAGGATGACAACTTCTGGATAGAGCAGCTGCCGCTGCAAACGCAGATGTTCGGCTTTCCGCCGGTGGAGGCATTTACCCCGAACCGCTGGCTCGTACAGGGCGACACAGTTACCGTCGGTGATGAAGAGTTGGAAGTGCACCACTGCCCGGGCCACACCCCCGGCCATGTGATCTTCTTCCACCGCCCGGGCAAGCTGGCGCTGGTGGGCGATGTCCTCTTCGCCGGCTCCATCGGTCGCACTGACTTTCCCAAGGGCGACCACGACACACTGATCCGCTCCATCACCGAAAAGCTGTGGCCACTGGGCGACGATGTGCGCTTTATCCCCGGCCACGGCCCCATGTCCACCTTCGGGCAGGAGCGACAGACGAATCCCTTTGTCGCCGACAAGCGCTTTGGTTGATTTTGCCATGAACACCCTGAAACGACTTCTGATACTGTTGCCTGCATTGTTCGCCGGCTGCGCCCTGGTCTCCGAGGAGGAGTGCCGGGCCGGCCTCTGGTACGAGCGCGGCCTGCAGGACGGCGCCCGCGGGCGTGGCCAGTCGCTGGTGTACGAGATAGCGCAGAAATGCCAGGAGTACGGCGCGCGCGTGGATACGGAGGCCTGGCTGCGCGGCCACGAGGAGGGGGTGGAGCAATTCTGCACGCCGGAGAACGGCTACTACCAGGGCCGCCGCGGCAACAGCTACGAGGGCGTCTGCACCGGCCCCACCGCCGACCTGTTTATGACCGAATACCAGCGCGGCCTGGCCGACTACCAGGTGGAAGTTCAATATCTTCGCCTGGCCCAGCGCCACGATTATGTTGAGCGCGAGCTCTTCGCGGTAAACGCGGCGCTGGCCAGCGCCGAGGACGAGCAGAGTATCCGCGCCCTGCAATTCCGTCGCAGCTCACTGAGACGGGAGCTGAGCCTGCTGGATATGCAGTTGCACCGCTTTGGTTTTGGTTTCGGTTTTTTCTATTGACCCGGGCAGCTCCGCTCGGGCGAACACAAGGTTCGCCCCTGCACAATCGGGCGAGACAAAATCTCGACGCGAAGGCCCTGTTGCCGGTGGCCATCCGGGAAATATTACCGATGAGGTTTTTTCCCGGATGGCCACCGGCAGCAGGGCCGCCACGGAATTTTTCAATCTGGAAGTAACCCCATGGCAATCTGGCACACCAAACCCACCCTCGAACAACTGAACGAGAGCGCCGCCGGCTGCATGCCCGGCCATATCGGTCTGAGAATCACCGAAATCGGCGACGACTACCTGGTGGGCACATTGCCGGTGGACGAGCGCACCCGCCAGCCCTTCGGCATACTGCACGGCGGCGCCAGTGTGGTGCTGGCGGAGACCCTCGGCTCCATCGGCGCCAACCTGGTGGTGGACACGGGAAAATTCTACTGCGTCGGCCAGGAGATCAACGCCAACCACCTGCGCCCGGTGGCGGAGGGTGAGGTCAGCGGCACCGCCAAACCCGTGCATATCGGCCGCAGCAGCCAGGTGTGGGAAATCCGCATCAGCGCCCCCGGTGGCAAGCTGAGCTGCATCTCCCGCATCACCATGGCGGTGGTGCCGCACGGCGGTCAATGAACCAGCTCCAACAGTTCGTCTACGAGGATATTCCCTACCGGCTGGTGCGCTCGCGCCGGCGCAAGCGCCTGGGCCTGGTGCTGGCGGCGTCCGGTGTCGAGGTGCGCATTCCCGAGCGCTGCGCTGCGCGCTATGGCCACCAGTTCCTGCAGGAAAATATCCACTGGGTGTGCGCGCAATTGCTGCGTGCCGGTGAGCGCGCGGCGCAGGTGCCCGCCTACGATTTTGTCTTCGGGGAACATTTTCCGTGGCTGGGCCGGCGGCTGCCGCTGCTGCGCGCGGAGCGCAGCAGCGCAAGCGGCATAAACGCCGATACAATCTCCCTCTACACGCGTCACCGCCAGCCGGATGAAAGCCAGCTGCAGGCCGCCCTGCAGCGGCTCTACCAGCGCGAGGCGCTGGCGCTGCTGACGGACAAGTCCGCGCGCCTGGCCGAGCAACTGGGGCTGGAATTCAGCGACGTGCGCGTGCGCCGCACCAGGAGCAAGTGGGGCCACTGCAGCATCCGCGGCGAGTTGCAGTACAACTGGCTGGTTTGCCAGGCGCCGGAGCCGGTGGTGGATTACCTGGTGGCCCACGAGGTCTCCCACCTGCGCCACCACAACCACAGCCGTGCCTTCTGGCAACTGGTGGAGAGCGCCTGCCCGCGCTACCGGGAACTGCGGCGCTGGCTGCGGGACAACGGCCACCGCCTCACTCTCTGATGCCGCTGGTTGATCCCCCTCTGCAGGCAGGCTCCTACAACTACTATTCGATTTGCTTTTTTAATTTATGGCCAAAAAGCCTCGCTTCTTTTCCCCTTCGAAACCCACAAAAAAGCCGCTGCCCGCGCGGGCCGAGGCGACGGTGGAAAAATTCAGCCACGATATGCGCGGCATAGCCCGCGTCGGCGGCAAGACGGTATTTATCGACAATGCACTGCCCGGCGAAGAGGTCAGGTTCCGCTATACGTCACGCCGCTCGCGATTCGACGAGGGTGCGACGGTGGAAATCCTGCAGCCGTCCCCGGACCGCTGCGAGCCGCGTTGTCCCCATGTGGCCCTGTGCGGCGGCTGTTCCGTACAGCATCTGCAGCCCGGGGCACAGATCCGGGAAAAACAGGCCATCCTGCTGGATCAGCTGGCCCGTTTCGGCGATATAGAAGTGCCGGAGATGTTACCACCGCTGGTAGCCGAACCCTTCGGCTACCGGCGCAAGGGGCGCATCGGCATGCGCGTTATAAAGAACCCTTCGGGAAAAAAAGAACTTGTATTCGGTTTCCGCGAAAAGCGCTCCAACGACCTGACCGATATCGGCGAGTGCCATGTGCTGCACCCGGACATAGCCGCGCAGATTCCGCGCCTGAAACAGCTGGTCAACGACAGCGACGGCCGCGCGCATTTCTCCCAGTTGGAAGTGGCGGTCGGCGAGGGCGCCGCGGCCATGGTGCTGCGCCACCTGAAACCGATGGCCGAGGCGGACCGCGAACGCTGGCTGCAGTTCGCCGCCGATACCGGCATTCACCTGTACCTGCAGCCGACTGACGCGTCCAGCGCGCACCGGATCTGGCCCGAGGGCGGTGCTGAATACCTGAGCTATGAGCTGCCGCAATTCGACCTGACCCTGCGCTTCCACCCGCTGGACTTCGTGCAGGTCAATTTCAATATCAACCGGCAGATGGTCTCGCAGGCGATAGAACTGCTGGGCCCGCAGCCGAATGAGCGGGTATTGGATCTCTTCTGCGGCCTCGGCAATTTCACCCTGCCGCTGGCGCGCCGCGCCCGCGAGGTGGTGGGGGTGGAGGGTGAGGAGGCGCTCACTCAGCGGGGCATCGACAACGCAGCCCTGAACGGCCTGAAAAACGTGAGCTTCCACGCCGCCGATTTGACGGAGGATATCCAGGCGCATTCCTGGGCCGCCGGCGGTTTCGACAGGGTACTGCTGGATCCCCCGCGCGGCGGCGCCCTGGAGGTGGTGCGCCAACTGGCGCGCTTCGGTGCCAGGAGGGTTGTCTATGTGTCCTGCAACCCGGCCACCCTGGCGCGGGACGCGGGCGAACTGGCGACACTCGGCTATCGCCTCGCCAAGGCCGGGGTAATGGATATGTTCCCGCACACGGACCACGTCGAATCCATGGCGCTCTTTGAGCGGGTCAAATAAAAGTTGACGCTCGCCGAATGAATTTCATGAACCGCTGCGATGCGCAAGGTTGGCGCCAGGTCGTTGGTGCCCCCGGAAATCTGGCGTAAACTGCGTTCCAATTCCCTTCAAAAGCCCGGAAAAGTGAACCCATGCAAGTCGAACCCCTGAGTGACGATTTCGAGGACAACTGCGCGCGCTTTCTGCCCGAGGCCACGGAACAGGGCTGTGTCTGGGCGCTGCAGGGGGACGAGGGCTTTGCCCTGTGCGAATCGGAGAAGTATCCGCAGACAGACGTTATGCCCTTCTGGTCCCAGCGCGAGTTTGCCGAGATCCACGCCGACGGCGACTGGGCCGACTACCAGGTAGTAGCCATCGACCTGGAAGAATTCATGGACGACTGGCTGACCGGCATGCATGACGACGTACTGCTGGTTGGCATCAACTGGAATTCGGAGCTGGAAGGTATCGAGCTGGAGCCGCTGGACCTGCTCGAGCAGCTGGAGCACGAACTGCAGTAGATAATCATGGGAGTCTCAATGGGGCAGTTTCTCGGCCTGCGCACAGTGATCTACGGCGTCACCGATATCGCCGAGGCCAGGGCCTGGTACACCCAACTGCTGGAGCAGGAGCCCTATTTCGATTCCGAGTGCTATGTGGGCTTCAATGTCGGCGGCTACGAACTGGGCCTGAACCCGGACGCGCGCAGTGTCACCAGCCGCGCCGACGGCGTCATCGCCTACTGGGGCGTGGGCGACATCGCCGCCCAGGTGGAGCGCATCAACGCGCTGGGCGCGCGCCAGCACGGTGAAATCGTGGACGTGGGGGAGGGGATACGGATGGCCAGTTTCCTCGACCCCTACGGCAATATTTTCGGCATCATCGACAACCCGCATTTCAAGCAACAGCAAGCGGAGCAGTCCCCGTGAGTAAACCGCCGGCTTCCAGATTCCGACCATCCGACCATACCTTCGCCGCCGAGAGCCTGGCGCAGATCGGCCGCGGCTATGTGGTGCCGGATCGGGTGGCGCTGATCACCGGCTGCTCCAGCGGCATAGGCCGCGAACTGGCCCTGGCCCTGCACCGCCGCGGCACCATCGTCATCGCCACCGCGCGGCGTCCGGAGAGCCTGCAGGAACTTGCGGACATGGGTATCGCCACCGAGGCCCTGGATGTCAATTCCCAGGCGGATATCAACCGAGTGGTGCACGCCCTCAAGGCCGCCTACGGCCGCCTGGATATCCTCGTCAACAATGCCGGCTTCGGCCAGATGGGCCCACTGCTGGAGCTGGATACCAGAGCGCTGGAAAACCAGTTCCGCACCAATGTGTTTGCCCCCATGGCGCTGATCCGCGCCTGCGCACCGCTGATGCGCTCCGAGCGTCGCGGCCTTATCTGCAATATCGGTTCGGTGTCCGGCGTCATGCCAACTCCCTTCTCCGGCGCCTACTGCGCGTCCAAGGCGGCGCTGCACACCCTTTCCGAGGTGCTGCGCCTGGAACTGAAGCCCTTCGGTATCCGCGTAATGACGGTGCAGCCCGGTGCCATAGCGTCCGAGTTTGGCCGCCACGCCGAGGTCTCCCTGCGCGGCCTGCTGGCCCCGGATTCCTGGTACAAGCGCCAGGAGGAGGTGGTGCGGGCGCGGGCACAGGAGTCACAGCAGAACGCCACTCTGGCCAGCGCCATGGCGAGGAAGCTGGTGAAGGAGCTGCTCAAGAAGCGGCCGCCGGCGATAGTGCGCATCGGCAACAAGAGCAGCCTGCTGCCGTGGATGGCGCGCTGGCTGCCGCGGCGGTTGCGGGACTGGATTGTGGCGCGGCGTTTTAAATTGCGGCGGATAGCCTTGAAGACCTAGCAGGGGACGCTGTTGCCCGGCCGCTCCTGCAGGAAGCGATCGCTCACCAGCCACTCTGCCACTTCGTCGAAACTGCCGCGAAACAGCACCCCCCCTTCGCGCTTGCCGATCTGGTAATCGTACATGCCGTCGTAGTATTCCCGTAGCAGTGCCACCACCACCGGTATATACGCATCGGCGCTGCCGCTCGAGGCCAGCTCCCGGTTCGCGGCCTCCAGCTGTTCGTCCAGTTGCCGGTATCTCAGCCCGCCGAGGCGTTTCTGGATCCTGCCCAGGTTGCCGCGCAGCTCCTCTCCCAATGCCTCGACCGGACCCTGCTCCGAGCCGGCGAAGCGCGGCAGTGCCTGGTCGACATAGTCGCGCACGATACGCTGTGCGCGTGCCTCCACCGGCTCCTGTACCAGCACCCGCGGCGCCCGCTTCATGGCCTCCTGCAGCACCGGTGGCAGGGCGCAACGGCCGATCAGGCGGCTCTCGTCCTCCACAAACACGGCTCCCGGTAGCTGCGCCAGCTTCAGCAGGTCGATACTGATGCAATTCTCGAAGTCGATCTGCGCCGGCTGCTCCTGCCCGGTGCGGCCGAAGCTGGAGCCTCGGTGGCGGGCTATGCCCTCCAGGTCCACGGCGCGCGGGGCCTTCTGGATCAGTTCAGTCTTGCCGCAGCCGGTGTGGCCGGCGATCACGATCAGGGGCAGCCGCTCACACTGATTGTCCAGCTCTTCCAGTAAAAAGTTGCGCATCGCCTTGTAGCCGCCCTCCACCAGCGGGTAGTCGATACCCTGGTCGCGCAGCAGCTGCTGGGTGGTGCGGGATCTCAGGCCGCCGCGAAAGCAGTAGAGGTAGCCCTCCGGGTGGCGGCGCACATAGTCGCTCCAGGCCTCCAGGCGCGCGGTGCGCACCTCCGGGGTGGCCAGGCGCCAGCCCAGGTCTATGGCGGCTTGCTGGCCCCTGCGTTTGTATTCGGTGCCCACCAGCTCCCGCTGGCGGTCGTCCAGTAGCGGCAGGTTCTCCGCGCAGGGGAAGGCACCGCGGGCGAATTCCACCGGCGCGCGCGCGTCCATCAGCGGCGTGTCGTCGAGAAAGAGTCTTTTGTAATCGGCGGTGTTCTGGCGCAAATCGTGTCTCCCGGAATTTCAGCGCAGTGTAACCTGAATAGTCGGCGATGAATTAACAGGTGGCAGGGACGCAATTGTTCATGACTGTGGATCAGTTGACCATTCTCATCATTCTCGCGGTCACCATAGTGCTGTTTATCCGGGGGCCCTGGCGCCACGATATGGTGGCGCTGGCGGCGCTGCTGGCCTGTGTCTTCACCGGCCTGATCGATCCGGAGAATGCCTTTGACGGCTTCGGCCACCCGGCAGTGGTGACCGTGGCCTGCGTCTTGATCCTGAGCCGAGGTCTGCAGAATACCGGCGCCATGGATGCGCTGGCGCAGCGGGTGGTGCCCAAGCGGGGCAGCATTACCCTGACGATCACGGCCCTGACCGGTATCGGCGCGCTGATGTCCGGTTTCATGAACAACGTCGGCGCCATGGCACTGTTGATGCCGGTGGCCTCGGACGTGGCAGACAAACACCAATTGCCGCCGGGCAAAGTGCTGATGCCCCTGTCCTTCGGCACCATCCTCGGCGGCATGACCACCCTGATCGGTACACCGCCGAATCTTATCGTGTCCGGCTTTCGAGCCAGCGCCGGCGCTGGCAGCTACGGCATGTTCGATTTTACCCCGGTGGGTCTGGTAGTGGCGCTGGTAGGGATACTGTTCGTTGCCCTGATCGGCTGGCGTCTGGTGCCGGCGCGCACCCAGGCGGGCGCGGCCACTTTCGATACCGGCACCTACCTGACCGAGGCGCTGGTGGAGGACAAGAGCGCCGCCGCCGGCAAGAACCTGCGCGAGATAGCGCAGATGCTGGAGAACGAGGACGCCCAGGTGGTGGGGGTGGTTCATACCGAAGCCCGCGTGTCCCCGGCCACCCCCTGGCAGCGGGTATTCAGCGGCGACATCCTGGTGATCGAGGCGGAACCGGAGGCCCTGTCCGCAGCCATCTCCAGTCTGGGGCTGAAGCTGGCGGCGGAGCTGGAAAAAGGCGAGAAAAAGGGCGAGGAGGACGGCGAACAGAAGGAGAAAGGCGGGGAAGAAAAAAGGAAGGAAGAAGAGAAAAAGAAGGAAAAGGAAAAAGAGAAGCCCAGTGGTGAGCGGGCCGATATCCAGCTGCGCGAGCTGGTGGTGATGCCGGATTCGTCCCTGGTCGGGCGCACCGCCCAGTTCCTGCGGTTGCCGGCGCGCTACGAGATCCAACTGCTGGCCCTGTCGCGCCAGGGGCGCCGCTCGGTGCGCCGGCTAAGATCCACGCCGCTGCAGGCTGGCGATGCCCTGCTGATGATGGGCACCGACGACGCCCTGAACACCTTCGCCTACGAACAGGGCTGTGTGCCCCTGGCCCAGCGGGACATTGTCATCCCCAACAAGGAAAAGGCCGCGGTGGCCCTGCTGGCCATGGCTATCGCGGTGGGCGGCGCCGCCTTCGGCCTGTTGCCGGCAGCCATTTCCTTTGCCACCTGTGCCCTGGCATTCATGGCGCTGAAGGTGGTGCCATTGCGGGGCATGTACGAGGCCATCGACGGCTCAGTAATAGTGCTATTGGGCACGCTCATTTCGGTGGCGGAAGTGATGGAGCAGACGGGGGCGGCGGACCTGATCGCCCAGGGGATGCTCGACAACGTGGCCCAGGGCAGCCCGCTGATAGCGCTGGTGATACTGCTGGTCGTGACCATGACCCTGTCGGACTTCATGAACAATGCCGCCACTGCCGCGGTGATGTGCTCCATCGCCCTCTCTGCCGCGGGTCAGTTGAACGTGAACCCGGACAGCTTCCTGATGGCCGTGGCCATAGGGGCATCCTGCGCCTTCCTGACCCCGGTGGGCCACCAGAACAACACCCTGATCCTGGGCCCTGGCGGCTTCAAGTTCGGCGATTACTGGCAGATGGGGCTGCCGATGGAGATACTGGTGGTGGTGGTTAGCGTGCCCATGCTGTTGTGGGTATGGCCGCTTTGAGGAGTGGTCGGTGGTTAGTGGTCGGTGATTGGTGCGAATTGGCATACACGGCACTGACCGCTCACCACTGACCGCTCGCCGTCAGGCGACCGAGTCATCCACCGACTGTGCCAGCTCCGCCAGGTACCTGCCGCAGAAGCGCAGCGCGTCGGTAACCGTCACTATGCCTGCCAGCTCCCCTTCGCGCATCACCAGCACCGAACCGATACCGGTATCCGCCATGGCCAGCAGTATCTTGTCCAGTGGGTCGTGGATATCGGCGATATAGGGGCGGCGGGCGCAGAGGTCGTGCACATACAGCTGCTGCTCCTCCAGCCGGTGCCCCGGGGAGTTGGCTCGCTCGATATCCCCGCGGGATATGACCGTTTCCAGGTCCCCGTCGCGGGTGACTGGCAGGTGGTGCACCTGGTGCTCCTCCATCAGCGCCAGGGCCTCCTCCACGGTGGCATTGATATCGATATGGTAGGGAAATGGTGTCATCAGTGCGGCCAGAGTTGGGATATGGTGGATATCGCGGGATTTGGACATGGAACTGAAACCGGTCTAACGGGTCATAAAATAGTCACTAGACGCTCCCCAATAGCTATCGTGTATTCGATTGCAGTGGGGCTCTGGTACAATATAGTAAATTGCTATTGATATTTGCCGGCGAAGGCTTATTATTCGCCGCCTCGGTCGAGTGATATAAGCGACACTGCGGTATAGGTCGTGTGGCGGCCTGTTCCCGACTAATCTTATTTCCAGTGTTTGCCGTATAAATCCCGTGCAGACCTTTGTACCTTATACGGTCAATTTTGCGCCGATATATCGGTTTAAGCGTTATAGCCCGTCGGACTTATAGTTTTGTCCGGTGGTGTTATTAAACAATTTTATCTATTCCGAATTCCGGAACTTAATGCTGTGCCCGGCACAGATTCTATTTGTGTATTTTTAATGGCAGCCATCGAGGTTTATTGAATGTTTCAAGAATACGACCAGATTGAACAGCAAATCGCAGAACACCAGGCCAGAATCGAAGAACTGCAGCAGCAGATGGCCCAGGTAGAGCGCAAGAAAGAGGGTGCAATCGCCTTCGACAAGGCGCTGATCAACCTGGCAGCAGAATACGATATGGCGGAAGAGGAATTCTTCGTCGTCCGCGGCGAGGAAATAGTGAACTGGCTGGTTGGCCAGCTGAACGACGAGAATGCACCGGGCTTCGTACAGACCCTGAAAGCCCGCGTGGCGCGCACGCTGAAGAGAGAGGGTGAAGCCCCCCGCCGCACCCGTCGCGCCGCTACCAGCAAGTCCAGCGAGCCGAAACTGGATACCGGCCACTACCGCAACCCCTACACCGGCGCCACCGTGGAAAAGAAAAAGCGCAACCCGAAACAGTTGAATGACTGGATTGCGGAGCATGGCCTGGAAACTGTGAAAGAGTGGAAGATCTGATTCTGTTCTTATCGAATTCCCGGTGCCGGATATTTCGGTGCCGGGAGGGTTTCCCATCTTCACATCCCGCCCCTCTTTACCTCTCCCATCGGTTACTTCGGGCCCGACACCAGAGCCGAATTGTCAGCGCAGGATTAGTTGTCGCCACCAGCTGCCAATAATTCACGCACAAACTGCGTGACCACATCCGATGCGGGCCCATAGCGGTGCTCCGCAAAGGCATCGCCGACACTGCTGCGCTCCAGGTTCAACTCCACACTGTGCGCGCCAGCCATATTGGCGCATTCGACAAAGCCCGCCGCCGGGTAGACGTTGCCGGAGGTGCCGATGCTGATAAACAAGTCGCAGTCGCCGAGGGCATCGTAGATGCGCTCCATTTCCAGCGGCATTTCGCCGAACCAGACCACATGGGGGCGCAGGGTGCCGCTGCGCTGGCAGCATTCGCATACCGCATCGACGGTGAGGTCCTCGCGGAGAGGGAACAACTGGCCGCTGACACTGCAGCGGGCCTTGAGCAGTTCGCCGTGCATATGGATCAGGTTGCGGCTGCCGGCGCGTTCGTGCAGGTCGTCGATATTCTGGGTTACCAGCAGCACATCGCCGGGGAAGTGTTTCTCCAGTTGCGCCAGCGCCAGGTGCGCGGCGTTGGGGGCGATTTCCGGGGACAGCAGCTGGCGGCGGCGCTCGTTGTAGAAGCGCTGTACCAGTAGCGGGTCGCGCTCGAAGGCCTCGGGGGTGGCCACGTCCTCGAGGCGGTGGTTTTCCCACAGGCCGTCGGCGCCGCGGAAGGTGCGGATGCCGGATTCGGCGGAGATGCCGGCGCCGGTGAGTATGACGATGCGCTGATAATGCACTTTATTTTTCCAGTTACTAATAAGGCGGAAGGGAAGAATACCCCTCTCCCGGGACCGTATGAGGCAGGGATGCCGATTACGAGCGTACAGGGACGTATTCACAGCGTGTCCCGGGAGAGGGGTATTCTTTGCTTCCGACCCGGTAGTATGTTTGGGCGAACACAAGGTTCGCCCGGAGCGGGCCTGTGGCCCGCGTGCGGAGCTGGAGCTCCGCGCCCCCGGGCGGCAGATTAATGCATTTTCAACCGCGGTTTAACAAAGCGGTTTGCCTGGCCCACCAAGTAGATCAGCATCGCCTTGGCCCAGCCGTGCACCGCGGCCAGGTGCATGCGGTAGAGGGAGCGGTAGGCGAGGCCGGCGATGCGGCCCTCGATGGTGAGGCTGCCCTTGACCAGTGTGCCCATCAGGTTGCCCACTGCGGTGTGCTTGCTCAGCGATACCAGCGAGCCGCGGTCGCGATAGCGAAACTGCTTCAGCGGCCCGCCCTCGATCTTCGCGATCAGGTTGTGCTCGGCCACGCCGGCCATCTGCTGTGCCGCCTGGGCGCGCGGCGGCACTCGCTGTTCGGCAATATCGATACAGCCGGCGCAGTCGCCGAGAGCGAAGATGTTCGGGTCGCTGGCCGACTGCAAATCCGGCGTGATTTCGATCTGGTTCAGCCTGTTGACGGCGAGGCCGTCCAGCTGGGCGAGAAAGTCCGGCGCCTTGACGCCGGCAGCCCAGACGCGGACGGAGGCGGGGATCTTCTCGCCGTCCCTGGTGATCAGCCCGTCTTCGCTGGCCTCGGCCACGGCGCAGCCGGTGAGCACGCGCACGCCCAGTTTGCTGAGTTCGCGCTCGGCGTTGTTGCCCAGGCGCGGCGGCAGCGCCGGCAGCAGGTGTGGTCCCGCCTCGATCAGAGTAATACTGAGGGAATTGCGCTGGATATGGCCCCGATTTGGAGAATAATAGTTGCCCATCTGCCGGCTGGCATCCACCAGTTCCGCGGACAGTTCCACCCCGGTGGCGCCGCCACCGACAATGGCGATCTGCACTTTTTCTGCGGTGCGGGTTTCCAGTTGCAGGAAGCGGTCCAGCAGCAGGCGGTGAAAACGCCGCGCCTGTTCACTGCTGTCGAGAAAAACGCAGTGTTCGCGCACGCCGGGGGTGTGGAAGTCATTGCTCTGGCTGCCGATGCAGAGCACCAGGTAGTCGTATTCCAGTTCCCGCGCCGGCACCAGCTGCCGGCCCTCGTCGTCGACTACCGGCGCCAGTTCGATGACGCGGCGCTCGCGGTCCAGGTTCTGCAGGCTGCCGAGCTGGAAATTGAAGCCGTTGGCGCGCGCATGTACCTGGTAATTGAGCGCGTCCAGGCTGGAGTCCAGCGCGCCAGTGGCCACCTGGTGCAGCAGGGGTTTCCAGATATGGGTGCGGCTCCTGTCGACCAGGGTGATCTGTGCGGCGGGGGACTTGCGCCGGCGTTTGAGGAATGGTGTGAAACTGAAATGGTGGCCGAGCCGGGTGGCCAGTTGCAGGCCGCCGGCACCGCCGCCAACGATTACGATTTTCTTCATAACTATGGTCTTCCTGAGCTTGCAAAAAAGCCGATTCCCCAATCTGTGAAGACCATTTCTTCTTGTGCCGCTGAACAGTTTTTACAGGCTTTCCTTAAAACTTCGGTCCTTCCCGGCGCACCCTACGGTGGAAGTTCTTGGGGATGCCCTTATGTGTATCGGCGGGCTGTTTGACAGGTAGTATCTCCCGCCAAATCCGGTTTGGCAAATTCAGATCTGACTGTGCAGGCTTTCCGCTTCCCGCGCGACCAGTTCGCGCCAGTGTCCCTTGTGCAGGAGGCGGACTGGCCGCAGTGCCGACCCGACACTGGTCACCGTGCCGATAATCGCCGCCTGGCTGCAGCCGGCCTGCTGCAGCGCCTGCAGGCAGTCCCCGGCGCTGTCCGCCGGCACCGCGGCCAGCAGGCCGCCGCAGGTCTGCGGGTCGGCGAGCAGTTCCCAGTGGGGCAGCTGCCGCCATTCCTGCGGGTTGTCGATATGGCCGTAGGCGGCGGCATTCTGCGGCTGCAGGCTGGAGAGCCAGCCGTGGTCCGCGCAATAGGCCGCGCCGGGAATCAGCGGCAGTCGCTCGGCGATCAGGGTCGCGCCCAAGGTGGTGTCCTGGCGCCGGTCGCCGGCGAGCATTTCCAGCAGGTGGCCGAGCAGGCCAAAGCCGGTGATATCGGTCAGCGCATGGGCGCCGTGGCGGGCGAACAGCTCTGCGGCCGCGGCATTGCTCTGCAGCATGGTTTCCAACGCCTTCTGCACCCAGCGGCCCTTGGCCTTGCCCAGGCCCTCGGCGGCGAAGATAGCGCCGGTTCCGAGGGGCTTGCTCAGTACCAGGCAGTCGCCGGCGCGGGCGCCGGTTTTCTCCAGCAGTTGGTCCGGGTCGGCGAGGCCGTTCACTGTCAGGCCCAACTGCAACTCCGAGCCCTCGGCGGTGTGGCCGCCGGCCAGGGCGCATTGGTGGCGGTTGAGTTCGCAAACGACTCCGTCCAGTAACTGCTGTAAATCGCGCCGGGTGAGTTCGGCGACGGCCAGGGGTAGGGTCACCAGCGCCTGGGCGGTGATCGGCCGCGCATGCATCGCGAACAGGTCGGACAGGGCGTGCAGCGCCGCCAGGCGGCCGAACAGCCAGGGGTCTGCGACCAGGGCGCGCAGCTGGCCGGAACTCTGTACCAGCAGTTTGTCCCGGGGCAGCTCCATCACCGCGGCGTCGTCGCCGGTACCGCCTCGTAAAAAGCCGGACTGCTGTACCGGCAGCTTCTTTAGTGTGCGGTGCAGCACCTCGGCCCCGCAGCCGCTGCAGCGCGTGGCCGCGAGGGTTTCGCCGTGGCGCTCGCTGATTATTTCCCGCGGCCGCATGGATTCCCGCTTGCCCATGTCATGTGCCACCGGCAGCTCGCTGAAGCGCTGCATAAAGCGCTGGTCGATATAGTTTTTCCAGCGCCACAGGGGGCCACCCACCAGGGCCATGCCGTTGCGCACCGCCACCGCGCGCTGGCCGCCGCAGGAGAGCAGGCTGAGGAAGTGTCTCTGCGGGCGATAGTCTTTCAATGCCTTTCCAGTCAGGGTCGCGCGCAGATTGTGGAACAGCACCGGCCCCTGGCGTACCGCGTAGACGCCGGCTTTCGGCAGCGGCTGCCCGGCGAAGCTGGCCACATCGCCGGCTGCGAGTACATTGTCATGGCCGCAGGCGCGCAGCTTGGCGTCCACCAGCACGAAGCCCTGTTCGTCCAGGGCCAGCCCGGAACCGGCCAGCCAGGGCGGGGCACAGGCGTTGGTGGCCAGCAGCACCCGGTCCAGCGCCAGCGCCTGGCCGTCCTCGCCCTGCACGCCCTCTTCGGTAATCGCCGCCACCGGCCAGTTGCGGTGCAGGCGGACACCGAGCCGCTTCAGTTCCCGCGCCACCAGGCTGCGTGCCAACAGCGGATAACCCTCCGGCACCCTGTCGCCGTTGTGGATCAGGTGCACCTCGACGCGGCCGGAGTAGAGCTGTTCCTCCAGCGCGTGGGCCATGGCCATGGCCAGCTCGCAGCCGCCGGCGCCGCCGCCGACCACGCCCAGCTTCAGCGAGGCGCGACTGTTGTGCACGCGCTTTTGCAGCTGCTGCCAGTAGCGGTGGAAGTGCCCTATGGGCTTGATCGGGATCGCCAGTTCGGAACCCGGCAGGTCCCGCGCCGGCGTGGTGCCCACGTCCAGGGACAGCAGGTCGTACTCCAGGTCCGGGCGTCCGAGCAGGGAGATCTTTCTCTCCAGCGGATCGATATCGTGGGCGAAAGCCTGCATGAAGCGCGCGCCGGCGGCGCGGCACAGGCGCCCCAGGTCGATATGGGTTTCGTCCAGCCGATAGTGCCCCGCCACCATCCCCGGCAGCATGCTGGAGTAGGTGGTCTGCACCTGGGGGGAAACCAGTGTCAGGCGCGCGCCGGGCAGCGGGTTCATGGCCCACATCTGCAGCACTATCGCATGGGCGTGGCCGCCACCGACCAGGACTATGTCCTGGTAATTGGGGTACTCCTGCATGGTTTCTCGCCGGCAAAAAAATGAAAGGGTGCTGTAACTGTCGCGGCGGAAAAACTGCGCGACATAAACTGCCGCATATTCTAGCCGCTGGATAAATAGTAGACAGCCTGCGGCGGCGCGCGGGCGCATTATCGCGAATGCCGGCGCCAGCATAAGTCTTTACCGAGCGGCACTTAAAATTGGTCGATCGGCAGCAGGGCCGTTCGGAGCTTTCAACTTGGTCTTTACTTATTGGGCCCAGCTTTGCCTCGGGGTTCGCTAAATTCATTCCGGCGCCGCTTTTCAAGAATGCCACTAAAGAGTTCCCAGCTTATCGACCCGGTCCGACGCCTGCTGTGGTGGCTGGTCGCTGTGCTGTTGCTGCTGGGCGTCGCATCCATCACCGTCTCCACGCTATTGACCCCCTATATCGAAAGGTGGCTGCAGCAGCGCGGGCTGCACGGTGAGATCGCCCACCTGCGGGTTTCGATCCCGAACCTGCGCGTCGTCGCCCGCGGCATAGATATAGAAAATGCAGACGGCCGCGGCTTCCGCGCCCGGGAACTGATGCTCGACTACAGCTGGTGGCAACTGTTGCGCGGCAACGTGCGACTGCAGCGGGCCTTCCTGGACGGTGCTTACATGGACCTGGAATCCAGTATCGGCGAGCGCGGGCGCCAGTGGGAGATCGGCGGTTGGGCGCTGGGACAGGGGCCGCGCAGGGATCGCGATTTTGAACTGCTGTTGGACTGGGTGCGCATTCGCGACGGCACCCTCTGCTATCGCCACCGCCCGGCCTGGTCCTCTCCGAGCTGTGTCGGGTTCGACAACCTGCAGCTGCGGGACTTTTTACTGGGCATGCAGCGACGCGGCGACGAACCGCTGGATCTCACCATAGGTGCGCAGAAACTCAGCCTGCGCAACCTGCTGATGCAGGAGAAAAACTCGGGCAAAGTCGATACCGCGCTGGTGAAACTGGAACTGACCGGAGGCCTCTACCGGCGTCCCGGCAACCGGATCACGGCGGACGAGTTGGCGGCGCGCATGTTCGGCAGTTGCCCACCGCAGCGCTGGGCCGACGCATTGCCGGCCCTGGGGCGCCTGATAGGTCACTGTGGCGTCGCGCGGCGGCTGCAGCTCGAGGGGGATCTGCTGTTCAGCTTCGGCAGGGGCGCCGAGGTGCGCTGGCACCGCGCCAGCGGCCAGGGCATAGCGTTGCGCCACGCCGGTCGGCGCTGGCACAACTGGCGCGCGCAGACGCTGTCACTGGTCGACTTCGACTATGTCCGCGCGCAGAAAAAGCTGAGCTGGCAGAGCGGCGGCGCCAGCGCCTTCTACTGGTGCCCGACGGGCCTGCGCAACCAGGATCATCACTACTGCGTGCGCGCCGGCACCCTGCAGCTGCCGGACCCGGTGGCTTTCGACTGGAGTAAGAAACTGGCGGTGAACACCGGCCCCGCCCGCCTGCAGCAGGTGCAGCTGCTGGACCTGGAGGGTGATATCCACAATCCGCTCACCGCCCACCTGGCGCTGCTCGGCGCACTGGAATACAGCGGCACGACGCGCCGGCTGACAATCGGCAGCGTGGAACTGGAGAGCGCCATCGGCTGTATCCCCGGGCAGCTGTGGCAGCGGCCGGATTACTGCCTGCGCCTCTCCGGGCTGCACAGTGCCGAGCCGCTGCAGCTGCGTTTTGCATCGCGCGCACAGCAAAGCCCCTGGGGATTTGCCAGCGGCCCGCTGAAGCTGGCCCAGTTCCGGCTCGGGCTCGAGGGACAGCCGCAGTTGCGGCTGCAGAAGCTGCATTGGCAGCGTATCAATCTGTTCGGTGCGGAGGCGCCGTTGCTGCTGCAGGATTTCGGCCTGCAGTCCCTGTCCGGCTGCCTGCCGGATGGTTTGTTGCCGGCGAAACTGCAGCCACTGTGTGCGGAGTTGGCGAACCTGCGCGGGCGTGGCAACTTCGCCTGGCGGGGCGGTGAGGACGGCTACCTGATAGCGGGCGAACTGCAGCTGCAGCGGCTGCTGCTCGCGGAGCAGTTGAATGGCGACAGGGGGTTGCTGCTGCAGAAACTGCACACCGGCGAAGGCTTCCTGCGCCGCAATGCCGACAGCGACCACCCCTGGGTCGACCGCGGCCAGAGCGGCTCGGTGGCAATGCCGGTCACCGCGGGACAGCCGCCGAGCCCGGAAATGGAAAGCGGTGGGGATGAAACCTACGGCGATGAAAAAGGCCTGCTGCCGGAGGAACTGGCGCAACGCCGCCGCGACGGCCCGACGACCGCGGATGGTGCCACGGATGACGCTGCACGGCTGCCGGATATCGCCAGCCCCAATCTGCAGCTGCGCAGCGCTTCCCTGAGCCGCCTGCAGGGCTGTCTGCCAAAAAGCTGGGCACAGCTGCTCTATAAAAAGCCGCAACAGATGCCCGCCTGCTTCGACCTGCGCAACCTGCGCCAGCACAGTCCATTGGCCGTTGCCTGGCAGGGCGGTGTGGACTTCAAGGCGGGACAGCTGACCCTCGATCACGCCCTCGCCAAGACCCCGGCGGGAAGGGAGCTGCTGCAACTGAATGGCCTGCGCCTGCCGGCCGCGCGCCTGCGCTATCTGCCCCCGCCGTATCGCAGCACTTACGTTTCCCTGCCGCAGTTTTCCGTGAAAGACTTTTCCGCCTGCCTCGCGCCCGGAACGAAAGCTCCGGCCCTGGATATCCGCTGCGCGGAACTGCGGGATCTGCGCCTGGGAGAAAACTTCGAACTGGCTGTCGACAGCCGAAAAGTTTCCGCGGACCTGAGCGGCACACTGGCGCAGCGGATAATGCTGGTGGAAGAGGGCGAGCAGTATGTCGTCGATCTGCAGAAACTGTTGGCGCCGCAACTGGAAATACGCTGGCCCCGCGGCGCAAACAGGCCCACCGAGTTGAAGGTGCGGAATCTTACCGCGGCTGAACTGCACGCCTGCCTGCCCCACGACTTTACCCTGCGCTCCGGCCTGCCGCGCTGTGTTTCCGCGCAGGATCTGCGCAGCGAGGGAACTGGGCAGGAAACCGGGCTCACCCTCGGCGAAACACAACTGAAAGTGGCGCCGGTGGCGGAGTCCCTGTGGACCATCGATGCCATCGAGGTGGCGCGAGTGGCGCTGACCCCGCAGGCACTGGAACTGCACGGACTGGAAGTGCGCAGGCTGCTCGCCTGCGGGCTCCGGACCCTGGTGCCCGAAAACCTGCGCACCTGGAGCATCGCAGATTGCGTCACCGCGGAAGAGTTGGACTTTGCCGGCGTCAACCGCATCGGCCTGACGTCCGCCGCAACAAATCTGGAACTGGGGGCGCTGCACTCGGAACCGATAGCCCTGTGGCAGGAGGAAGGTGAATACGCCGATATGGGGTTCCAGCGGCTTAGCTGGCAAAAACTGCGCTGGAACGGTGGCCGCACCCTGTGGGTCACGGATCTACGGGTGCACGACTTCCGCGGCTGTCTCGCCGGACCGGTAAGGCAAATGGCCGAGGATATCGCCGCGGCGATGGAGGGCCCATTGGGAGAGGGCTGTATCCGCCTGGGTGACCTCTACCTGCCCGGAACCCAGGCGATCTCGCTAACTGCGCCCTTTTCCATCGGCGGAAGTGTTCAACTGACGGGGCTGGCCATCGGCCGTGAGTCCGGTGAGCCCTGGGAAATTGCCCAACTGCAACTGGACCATCTCGCCTATGGTGGCGACGAGGCGTCGATCGGCAGCCTGTCCGGCCTGAGCGGTTGCCTGCCAAGCGGTGCCCTGGGGGATACGCGCCTGGCGCCCTGTTACCAGTTGGGGCGCGTCCGGCTTGGTGCTATCGAGCGCATCGATACCGCCGCGGGTCGCATCACCGAACTGCGCGGTTTCTCCATAGAAGGGTTGCGGCTGATCCAGCCGGACTACCCAGCGGGGCTGCCGGCGCAGCTGTTGCAACTGGAATCCCTCTTCTCGGAGCGCTTGCGCTTCGGCACCGGTGCCGTGGTGGCGGAACAACTGCAACTGGAGAGGGTCACCGGCTGCTTGCCCCGCGGCTATATCGAACGCGTGGACCACTGCCTGGTAGTGGAACGCGTCGCTACCAGCGGCAGTTATCGCGCTGGCGATGAGGGCCTGGCGCTGGCGCAGCTGCGGCTCGAAGGTATACAGCTGTTGTCCGGCGACGGGCGACAGCTGGTGCGCGGGGAAAGTGTCACAGTGGAGCAGCTGCTCAGCAACAGGGCGCAGTTTCGCTTCCTGCGGGCGGAAGCTGCGGACTTCGCCCTCTTCGAGCGGCCCGAGGACGCGCCGGAATACCATCGACATTCCGTGGTGGGCCGGCTGGCGGGAATGGCGGTGGAGCAATTTGAGTACGACAAGATCGGCCGCCAACTGGAGATCGTCAAGGTCGACGCGCTGCGGCCCCGCCTGATAGTGGTGCGCAATCGTGCGGGGGAATACCCGCTCCTGCAGGAGCTCGCCGTGCTGACCGGTAGGGGTGAAACGCCGCTGGTGCGCGCGGCGGAAGCCGTGACCGAAAAGCTGGGATTTCGCTACCTTATCCACGAACTCGACGTGCGCTTCGGCACCTTCACCTGGGTGGACCGCGGGGGCCAGTACCGGGCGCGGCTGCCGATCAGGGCCATCTACCTGACCATGCTCAATGTCAGCAACCACCCGGAGCACCCCTCCTCGGTAGTGCTGCTGAACGGGCGCCCCGGCGGCTTCGGCGAGTTTCAGCTGGCCGGCACCATCGACTACTTGGGTATCCGAAAATGGAACGCCAACCTGACCGGCTATATCAAAAATACCAGCCTGATCCCGGCCACGCCCTATATGGCCAGGCTGCTCGGCTACAAGATACTGCAGGGGCAGCTGGACGCGGTGTTGAATATCCGGATACGCGAAAACAAGGTCGATGCCTTCGCCGATATGGAACTGAACAAGATCAAGGTACGCCGCGTGCGCGAAGATGATCAGCTGCCGGTGGAGTCGTCGTTTATTCCGCTGGATATTGCGCTGATGCTGCTGAAGGACGGCCAGGGCAATGTCCGCTTCCAAATGCCGGTAACCGGCGATCTCTATGACCCGAAATTCTCCTTCAGCTTCATCTTCAGCCACCTGTTGCAACGGGCGATCCTTGAATCCCTGCTCAGCTATTTCACCCCGATCGGCTTCTACACCCTGGCCAAGTTCGCCTGGGGAAGGTTCCGCGCGGTGGATTTCGACCCGATTACTTTCGAACCCGGCAGTGTGGAACTCAGCGCTGAGGCGCGGGAACAGCTGCGGGAGATGGTCGACACCCTGCGCGAGCGGCAGGACGCCCGCCCCGGCATCTGCGGTATCGCCAATGCGCGCGACTGGCACGCACTCTACCCGAACTCCACTCCCGGTCTGGGCGGCAGCCGCAAGGCGCGCGAGTCCTTCTATCGCCATCCGCCGCTGATGTTGTTCGAGGAATTCGAGCGCCTGGCGCAGGAACGCAGCCGCAAGGTAGAGAGCTTCCTGCTGGATGCGGGCATATCCGCCCGCGAATTGATCCCCTGCGCGCCGGACTACAATGGACGTGATTTCGACGAACCGCGGGTGGAATTCTCCAACTAGCGTCTCCCCTTTAGGGAGAGGGGGCGCCGCGGGTAATACTCAAAGCGGATACTTTGCAAATGGTGAAAACTATGGCCATGAACCTGGCACAGAAACTGATCCGGAACCATCTCGCCAGCGGTTCCATGGAGCCGGGCACCCCGATCGAGCTGAAGATCGACCAGACCCTGACTCAGGACGCCACCGGTACCATGGTGATGCTGGAATTCGAGGCGCTGGGACTGCCACGGGTAAAGACCGAAGTGTCCGCCCAGTATGTCGACCACAACCTGCTGCAGACGGATTTCAAGAACGCCGACGATCACCTGTTCCTGCAGAGTGCCTGCCGCAAGTACGGCCTCTGGTACAGCCGACCCGGCAACGGCGTCAGCCATCCCGTGCATATGTCCTGCTTCGGTATTCCCGGCAAGACGCTGCTCGGCTCCGACAGCCACACCTGCGCCGCCGGCTCCATGGGCATGCTGGCGATCGGCGCCGGTGGCCTGCAGGTGGCCATGGCCATGGCCGGCGTGCCCTTCGCACTGAAGATGCCGAAAGTGCTCGGCGTAACCCTCGAGGGCGAACTGCCGCCCTGGGTCAGCGCCAAGGACATCATCCTGGAAATGCTGCGCCGGCAGACCGTCAAGGGCTGCGTCAACAAGATCGTCGAGTATCGCGGCCCCGGCCTGGAAAAACTCACGGCGATGGATCGCCATGTAATCGCCAATATGGGCCAGGAGATGGGCGCCACAGCCAGCGTCTTCCCCGCCGACGATGCCGTGAAAGCCTTCCTGAAGCAGCAGCAGCGGGAAAATGACTATGTCGAACTGAAGGCCGACGAGGGCGCGGGTTACGACGAGGAGGACACCATCGACCTGTCCAAACTCGAGCCGCTGATTGCCTGCCCGTCCAGCCCGGACAAGGTGGTACCGGTGCGCGAGGTGGCGGGCAGACCGATCTACCAGAGCTATATCGGTTCCTCCGCCAACCCGGGCCTAAGGGATTTCGTGATTCCCGCGCGCATGGTCGCCGGCAAACGCGTCGACGACAATGTCTCCTTCGATATCAACCCCACCTCGCGCCAGTTGCTCGAGGAAATCAGTCGCAGCGGCGACTTGACGACACTGCTGCAGGCCGGCGCGCGCCTGCACCAGACCGGCTGCGGCGGCTGCATCGGCATGGGTCAGGCCCCGGCCAGCGGCCGCATCAGCCTGCGTACAGTGCCGCGCAACTTCCCCGGTCGCTCCGGCACCAAGGAGGACCAGGTCTACCTGTGCAGCCCGGAAGTCGCCACAGCCAGCGCGCTGAAAGGCGAGATCACTGATCCTCGCGACCTGGATATGGATTACCCGACGTTTGAGGAACCGGAAGAGTTGCCGGATATGCGCCCCCTGCTGCAACCGCCGCAGGACTCTTTACCTGAAGGGGCGATAGCGGTAGAGGTAGAACTGGTCAAGGGCCCCAATATCAAGCCATTGCCGGACTTCGAGAAGCTGCCGACAACCCTCAAGGGACCTCTGCTGCTGAAGGCCGGCGACAATGTCTCCACCGACGAAATACTCCCCGCCGGCGCCGAGATACTGCCGCTGCGCTCCAACATTCCGGAAATCAGCCGCTACACCTTCTCCCGCGTCGACGAAAACTTCTACCAGCGCGCCATGGACCTGAAGGGCGACTGCTTCGTCGTCGGCGGAGAGAATTACGGTCAGGGCTCCAGCCGCGAACACGCCGCCATAGCGCCGCGCTACCTGGGCGTACGCTGCGTGATCGCCAAGAGCATGGCCCGCATCCACCGCCGCAACCTGGTCAACTTCGGCGTACTGCCGCTGCTGTTCAGCGACCCTTCCGACTACGACAAGCTGGAACAGGACGCGGCGCTGGAAATCGACAAGCCCGTCGAGCAGCTGAAACCCGGCAAACTGGTGGAGCTGAAAAACAATACCACCGGTGAAACGGTAGAACTGCAACACGATCTCTCCGAAGAGGAGATAGAGACCCTGAAGGCTGGCGGTCTGATTAATGAGGCGCGGGAGAAGCACCTTACCAACGGCGATCAGTAGACCAATAGCGATACTCCTTAGTCTTCGATCCACTTCGAATATGTCTATCTTGGCATCTCCGGTTGAACAGAGTTCTGATAATCCTGACAGCAGAACCTGCCAGTCGCCGAACGCTGGTCCGGCCGCATTTCAGGCCATTCTCGGACTTCGCACGTGCTAAGGGGTTATGGCCCTGCTCGCAATACTGTTCGATTTTATCATTTGGTTCCGGTTTTTTTGTGATCTGCGTCACATCGTTTGCGCCGGCACAGTGCACTTGTTGAAATCACTCAGGCACAATTTTCTAATTCGATCTCCTATTGAGTCTTTAGGGGAAATTTGAAGTGTATAAATACAAAAATCTGGTGGTTGGCCTGGTTCTGGGAGCTGTTTCTTCCGCGGCGGCGGCACAAGAGGTAGGCAGTGAGTCCGCGGAATACCGCGGCAGCTGGGGCCTCAGCGGCGAGATGATCAGTTTCAACAGCGATATCGCCGCGGCCAACGGTATCTCCGACAGCGGTTTTGGGCTGGGTGTGAGCTACAGCGGTGAAAAGGGCCTTTTCAACTTTACCGC
The DNA here is from genome assembly GCF_059834885.1 of Microbulbifer sp. SE14. Lineage (NCBI taxonomy): Bacteria > Pseudomonadati > Pseudomonadota > Gammaproteobacteria > Cellvibrionales > Microbulbiferaceae > Microbulbifer > Microbulbifer sp. SE14. Next base: position 86,540 of record NZ_JCBAJA010000024.1, read on the forward strand.
CGGTGCCAGCTTTTTCTTTATCGATGATGAGGACGAGTTCTCCCAGAGAGTGGAAAACGACTGGACCGGCGACGAGTCCACCGAGGATTCCAGCATCGATGCCGGCTCCCTCTATTTCGACGGCGGTATCCAGTACCCCCTCAGCGACGGCTTTGCACTGGGCCTGAACGCGGGTTATCGCTACTTTGATATCGATCGCGGTATCACAAATTGTCGCAATTGCTATAGCGAGGATATCAGCATAGAAAGCGACACCTACCTGAAGCCCTTCGCGCGCTTTGCGTTCAATGAAAGTATTTCCGGCTCCCTGGCCTACTTCAGCTATACCGGCGATAAGGGCGCGGAAAACTCTATGCAGTTTGAGGTAAGCGTGAGCTTTTAACATGGTGCTGGCGGCTGCGCGCCGCCACTTTTATGCTCTCGGAAATCCCGCCTCATTACTGCCGCGTTGCGGTTTCTCTACAGCTTCCCCCGGAAAATCAGTCGCGACCACCCGACGTCAACCGGTCCACCCGCAACCGCTCCCGCCCGTCGAACAGCCGCCGCGCGCAGACGGCCACCGCGGCGAAGGTGCCGAAGCCGGTGCCGGCGGCAATGGTGAACATGATCAGTATCTGGTATTTCACCGCCAGTGCCGGCGGGCTGCCGGCAAGTATCTGGCCGGTCATCATGCCCGGCAGGGAGACGATGCCGGCCGCGGCCATGGAATTGATAATCGGCATCAGCCCCGCGCGCATGGCCTCGCGACGGAAGTCGCCGCAGGCCCGGGCCCAGGGTTCGCCGAGCATCAGGCGGTTTTCGATGATATTGCGGGAGCGGCGGGCGCTCTCGGTGAGCCGGTCCAGGCCCAGGGCCACGCCGGTCATGGTGTTGCCGAGCAGCATGCCCAGCAGCGGGATGGCGTACTGGGGTTCGTACCAGGGCTCTGGGCCTATCACCGCGATCAGGGTCAGCACCGTCACGCTGAAGGCGGAGATAAACATCGACATTGTGCCGATGGCGAAGCTCCAGCCGCCGCGCAGCCGGTATTTTTGCCGGGCGACCACTTCGCGACCGGCGAGTAGCAGCATGGCCAATCCCATCAGCGCCACCCAGTGCAGGCTGCCCACCGCGAACAGCGCCTCCAGTACGACGCCGATCAGCGCCAGCTGGATCGCGGTGCGCGCCGCGGCTACCAGCAGGGATTTTCCCACGCCCAGGCGTGCGACAAAGGTACAGGCGGCCAGCGCCAGCACCAGGGAGGACGCCAGGGCCAGTTGCCACCAGGACAGGGCGATGGCATTCATTCCCGAAGCTCCCGTTCCACCAGTCGCGAGTCCTCGATGTGGAAGTGCCGCCTGGCCACCCGCCGTATCTGCTCCCGATCGTGGGCCACCCAGAGTACCGGCCAGCGGTGTTCGCGAATCACTGACTGCAGCCATTCCTCCACCTGCCGGGTGGTCTTGTCGTCCAGGTTGGCGGTGGGTTCGTCCAGTAGCAGCGCTTTCGGTTCGCGGGACAGGGCCCGCGCCAGGGCCAGGCGCTGCCTTTCCCCGGATGACAGCCGGTCTATCGACCAGTCGGCTGTTTCATCGCCGAAGCCCAGGGCGTTAAGGGCCTTGGGCATGGGTTTGTCCAGGTGCGGGCCTACGGTATCGAACCACCAGGCGCTGTCCGTCGGCACCATCATCACCGAGCGCCGCCAGCGGTGGCCGGGCACAGAGGCCTGCTCCACATCGCCCAGGCGCACTGTTCCGCTGTGGGGCTCCAGGTCCGCGACTGCCCTGAGCAGGCGGCTCTTGCCGGCACCGGAAGGGCCGGACAGGCAGACGATCTCCCCGGCAGCCACTTCCAGGTCGACTTTTTCCAGGTCGCCGATAGCGACGCCTTTGAGGGTGAGTTTCGCCAATGTTCTGTCCGTTTCGCCCAGCCTTCTTTTCTTGTTCAGCTGAACTGGTCGACGCCCCGCGCCATCATCGCCGCGAACAGCAGTATGCCCACGATCGCCGCCAGTTCGATATGTACAATCCTGCGCATCAGCTTCCTCTGGTTCTCACTGACATCCGGCAGCTGCCCCTGTTTCAGGGATTTGTTCCAGGCAATAAAGCGCACCGTCGGGTAAATGGACAGGAAGGCGGCCAGGAAAAACAGGCCCAGTTTTGCGTGGAAGGCGCCATTGTGGAAATAGTAGGCGGCGCCCTTCTCGAAATAGAAAACCCGCAACAGGCCCGCCACCAGCAACAGGCCGGCGGAAATGCCCAGGACCCGGTCGATGACCTGCAGCTTGCGCGCGCTCTCAATGGTGAACTTCTGCCCCAGCAGCACCAGCTCCATGGCGATGGCGGCGACCAGGGCGAAGGCGGTGAGGTGGTGCAGGAAGGCGAACAGAGTGGGCATCAGTGGTCTCCCGTATTCCATTAGGGGTCGTTCTTTTTCAGGATGCAGGAGAAGTTACCACAGGTGGCGTGAAAGTTGATTCATTGCTTTCACTGACCTGGGTTTAGTTCAAACCATTGCGTGCACTTTCCCGGTCAATGCCTCTACCAATTGCTCCACAGACCGGAGTGCATCCTCGATCGATTTTCGGTGCCTGTCATCACCGAACTCCTGGTACTCGATGCGAATCTCGTGAAAGTCCTCGACACCCAGGTAGTGGCCCAAGGTGCGCACATGGGGGCCCAGGTGGTTCATGGATTCCCGGATGCCGCCAGCCCCGAAGCCGAACTCGCCACTTGCGCTCAGCAGCACCAGGGTCTTTTTGGAGAGCACAGGCTCCAGCGGAAAGTCGCCGCGGTCCAGATCGAAGGTGAAGGTTTTGTTGACCCGAATCACCTGGTCAAACCAGGCTTTGAGGCTGGCGGGCATGCCGTAGTTGTACATGGGCGTAGCGACCAGTATCAGGTCTGCCTGTGTCACCTCATCGATCAGCTGGTCGGACAGCGCCAGCAGTGTCCGCTGCTCCCTGCTGCGCCGGGCCTCCGGGGTAAACGCCGCGGCTATCCAGTCCTGGCTGATAAAGGCCGGCGGCATCGCGCCCACATCCCTGTGGATGAACAGATCTCCGTTGTTGTGCTTGTGCCACTGCTCCTGAAAATGCCGCGACAGGAGCCGGGACAGGGAGCGGTGGGCCGGCACTTCACTGTCGGCGCTGCGCGCACTTGCGTCTATCTTCAGTATCTTTTTCATATTGGACTCCGGATTTCTGTCTGGGTTTGTACTGCAAATATGCTTTCCGGAGGCCGCGTTGACAAAGGATGCTTTCTCACCTATAGATGAAAAAATTTCATCTGTGGGCGGCGATATGTACAGTGGTTTGAGCAACCTGAACAGCATCCGGGTATTCGAGGCTGCCGCGCGTCTCGGGAGCTTCAAGGCCGCGGCGGAGGAGCTGCATATCACACCCACGGCGGTCTCCCACCAGATCCGCAACCTTGAGGCGCAGCTGAGCACGGCGCTGTTCGAGCGACGCACACGCGCGGTGCATCTGACCGGGGCCGGCCGGCGGTTGGCGGACGCCGCGCGCCTGTCCCTGCAGACTCTGGCGGATGCGATCGAGGAGATCGCCGGCCAACCCGAGACGCTCACCATCAATACCACCAGTGCCTTTGCCTCCCTGTGGCTGGTGCCGCGATTACAGGGCTTCTACCGCGCCTATCCGGACTTGCGGGTGGTGGTGCAGACCGATGAGCGGTTGGTGGATCTGCAGCGCGATCGGCGGGTGGACGTTGCCATTCGCTACGGGCGGCTGCCGGCCGAGAGCGGGGCGGAGCTGTTGCTTCGCGAGGAGTTTGGAATTTACGGCACCGCCGACTGCATCGCGCGGCTGGAAAAAGGCGAGCCGGTCCCGCTGTTTGAAACCCGCTGGAAGAATCCCCGGCTGCCCGCCATTACGGCGTCACAGTGGCGGCGGCGCTTTGCGCCGCGTGGAAAAAGGCCGCCGCAACACAGTTACGACCAGGAACTGCATGTAATCCAGGCGGCCCTGGCAGGCCAGGGCCTGGCGTTCGCCAGCAACCTGCTGGTCGAGTCCGCCGTCCGCCACGGCTGGCTACAGCCCTACCGCGCGGAGTGCCGCCTGCCCGGCTTTGCCTACTACCTGCTGGGTGTTGGCGGGGAGCAGCGAACAAAGGTCGAGCTGTTCCGCTCCTGGTTGCAAAATGAACTGCCCGCGGGCCCCGAGCCCGCAAATTTGCAGGTCCCTGAGTGAGCCGCTCTTTGAACCGGCCGCCAATCGCCGCCATAATCCGCTCCTTCCGAACAGAATAACGAGAGCTGTATGACCGACACCTCCGTCTTTGAGGCCACAGAGCGACTGCCGCTGAAGGAATACACAGAGAAGGCGTACCTGGACTACTCCATGTACGTGATCCTGGACCGCGCCCTGCCCAATATCGGCGACGGCCTGAAGCCGGTGCAGCGGCGTATCGTCTACGCCATGAGCGAACTGGGGCTCAAGAACACCGCCAAGTACAAGAAGTCCGCGCGCACCGTGGGCGACGTGATCGGTAAGTACCACCCCCACGGCGACAGCGCCGTCTACGAGGCAATGGTGCTGATGGCGCAGCCGTTCAGCTACCGCTACCCGCTGATCGACGGCCAGGGCAACTGGGGCTCCCCGGACGATCCCAAGTCCTTCGCCGCCATGCGTTACACCGAGTCGCGCATGGGCAAATACTCCGAGGTGCTGTTGTCGGAACTGGGACAGGGCACCGTGGACTGGCAGCCGAACTTCGACGGCACCATGGACGAGCCGGCGGTGCTGCCGGCGCGGGTACCCAACATATTGCTGAACGGCACCACCGGCATCGCCGTGGGCATGGCTACCGACATTCCGCCGCACAACCTGCGCGAGGTGGTCGACGCGACCGTGGCGCTGCTGGAGAACCCCAAGGCCACCGTCGCCGAGCTGTGCGAATACATCCAGGGCCCAGACATGCCCACCGAAGCGGAGATCATCACGCCGCGGGCGGAGATCCAGAAGGTCTACGAGACCGGCCGCGGCTCGGTGAAGATGCGCGCGCTGTGGAGCAGGGAGGAGGGCGATATCGTCATCACCGCTCTGCCCTACCAGACCAGCGGCGCCAAGGTGCTGGAGCAGATAGCGGCGCAGATGCAGGCCAAGAAGCTGCCGATGGTGGCCGACCTGCGCGATGAGTCGGACCACGAGAACCCGACCCGCCTCGTCATAGTGCCCAAGTCCAACCGCGTGGATGTGGACGCGGTGATGAACCACCTGTTCGCCACCACCGACCTGGAGCGCAGCTACCGCATCAACATGAATATGATCGGTATCGACGGCCGCCCGCAGGTGAAGTCCCTGGACAAGATACTGGGCGAGTGGCTGAGCTTCCGCACCGTCACCACCAGGCGCCGCCTGCAGTTCCGCCTCGACAAGGTGGAGAGGCGCCTGCACCTGCTGGCCGGCCAGTTAGTAGCCTTCCTGAATCTCGACGAGGTCATCGAGATCATCCGCACCCACGACGAGCCCAAGCGGGAGTTGATGGATCGCTTCGAGCTCACCGAGGTGCAGGCGGAATATATTCTCGAGACCAAGTTGCGCCAGCTGGCGCGCCTGGAGGAGATGAAGATCCGCGGCGAGCAGGCGGAGCTGGAAAAAGAGCGCGATATGCTGACCAAGACCCTGGACAGCGCGCGCCGCCTGAAGAGCCTGATCAAGAAGGAACTGCTGCAGGCGGCGGGCGAGTTCGGCGATGAGCGCCGCTCGCCGATCGTCGCGCGCGAGGAGGCCAGGGCCTTCAGTGAGGCGGAGCTGCTGTCCTCGGATCCGATCACCGTGGTGCTGTCGGAGAAGGGCTGGATCCGCGCCGCCAAGGGCCACGACATAGACCCGGCCGCACTCAACTACAAGGCCGGCGACAGCTTCAAGTTCGCCGCCCGCGGCAAGAGCAACCAGCCGGCGCTGCTACTGGACAGCACCGGCCGCAGCTATGCGATAGCGTCCCACTCGCTGCCGTCGGCGCGGGGCCAGGGCGAGCCGCTCTCCGGCCGTATCAACCCGCCCTCCGGCGCCACCTTCGAGGGGCTGCTGATGGGCAGCGACGAGCAGCGGGTGCTACTGGCCTCGGACGCCGGTTACGGCTTCGTCGCCAAACTGGCGGACCTGCAGTCGCGCAACAAGGCGGGCAAGGCGATGCTGACCCTGCCCAAGGGCGCGCGGGTGCTGCCGCCCTGTGTGGTGGAGAATCCGAAAGAGGCGCTGCTGGCCGCGGTGACCAGCGAGGGCCGCATGCTGGTGTTCCCGGTGTCGGAGCTGCCGGAGCTGGCCAAGGGGAAGGGCAACAAGATCGTCAATATCCCCTCGGCCCGCGCCGCCAGCCGCGAGGAGGTTGTGGTTGGCATCGCGGTGCTGGAGGGCGATGCCCAACTGGTGATCCACGCCGGCAAGCGCCACACCAGGATCAAGATCCCCGAGCTGGAGCACTACCACGGCGAGCGCGGCCGCCGCGGCAACAAGCTGCCGCGGGGTTTCCAGAAGGTGGATCGGATCGAGGTGCTGGAGAAATAAATTTCTCCGGTGTCTGATCCATAGGGGCGATCCTTGTGATCGCCCTTATTTTTTGTGCCGGTGAATTTATTCAAGGTCTGCTGAGAACGTCGAGCTTGAGATGGAGCCATCATGTAGGAGCTTGCTTGCAAGCGATCAAATCGCCTGGAGCGATTTGACGCAGCGAAGCTGCCCGAAGGGCCGGGCACAGGGATGTGCCCGGCGAATGGAGCGGAGCTCCGTAGCCATTCGCCTGCAAGCAGGCTCCTACGGCCACAATCGTGCCAGCCCCCAGCCCCCAGCCTGAAGTTCGCCGACACTTGGCCCGCGGACCAGCGGGCGCTGCCGGTACTGCTGGCGGCCGCCGACAAGCTGCTGCGGCAATCCCGCTACCCGGAGGCCATCGCCG
>NZ_JCBAJA010000025.1:0-89073 GCF_059834885.1 Microbulbifer sp. SE14
GCCCTCACGCAGCGCCTTGACAGCGGCATCCATATCGAACGTAGGTTTGGTCATGAGTCATCTCTTTTTTGCGTATGGTAAAGAAATGACACAGAATTCTGAACACTACCGGCGCCTCCAGCACGCCGCCCAAGATCACCGGCTATCAGCTGTGGCAGTGCAAAGGCACTTGCACCAGCAGTGCGGGAACCTGGAGCCGGGTTTATTCCGCGGCCAACACCAGCACCCGCTCGAAAACCATTCCCTCTACCAATAGCGCGGACAAGCTGGCCAACGGCAAATACCGCTACCGCGCACGCTCCTATGTAACCGTGGGCGGCGCTACTAACTACAGTGACTTACGCTATTCCTCCTATATCACCGTTAACCGCAGTCCGGATGAGGTCACCAACTTCACCCAGCCCGGCTCCGGCACACAGACGACAAATTTCCAGGTAGCCTGGTCCGGGGTCAGTGGTGCCTTTGACCCAGTGACAAGGAATGAGCTGCAATGCAGTATCAACGGCGGCAGTTTCACCTATTCGACCTGCGGCAACAGCAATTTGGGCACGAAAACGTCAATGCCAGTTTCATTGCCCGAGGGCACCGAAGGCGAATACAAGTTCCGCGCCCGGGCCTGTAACGGCCAGGGCTGCGGCCCCTGGACCCGGGCGGCTTACCAGAAGACCGTCCCGGTCAATATCCCACTCTCCCCGCCCGGCACACCTTCATTCACCAACCTGCCCAAAGACAGCGCATTCGGCGATTACGATATCAAATGGACCACTCCGTCCGGTGTGGTTACTTCCTACGAACTGAAACGGGAATGCAAGACGGGCACCGCGACCTGCGGCCAGAGCGGTTGGCACATTATCCCCTTGGCCAATCCCCTGGACAAAACCTATGCGGCCCGCGGTGACGCTGCGGACCAGTACCGCTACCAACTGCGCGCCTGCAACGATGATGCCTGTTCCGGTTGGCTGGCCAGTGATTGGATCGATGTACACAACCTGGACGGTATCCTGCCCGCGGTGTCCCTGGCCGCCGCGAGCAAGCCCGGGAAGATGGCCTACAACACCGACGTCACCCAACAGGGCGATGCGGTGATTGCCATTCCCGTGCAGGCGGCTCCCGGGGTCAACGGACTGGTGCCGGATATCGGTATCCACTACTCCGGCGCCCGCTATCGCGAGCGCAACAACCAGGTATTGCCGGAGGATATCCTCGGCTACGGCTGGCGCCTGAGCGGCTTCGGGGAAATCCGCCGCTGCGTGATCGACCGCCCTAATACCGACAGCATCCAGCTGGACAGTTCCGACTCCCTGTGCCTGAACGGTGAGCCACTGGTGCTGGTATCCGGCAGCTACTGGGGAGCCGGCTCCCGCTATCGCACCCGCCGGTCGCGGTTCCACCTGATCGAATTGAAGGAAAACGCCGAGGGCAAGCAATGGTTCCGGGTGTCCGCGCCGGACGGCCGCGTGCAGGAGTACGGCAACACCCCGGACAGCCGCCTCCGGGTGGGCACCTCGGTACACTTCGGCTGGAGCCTGAGCAAGGTCACCGATGCCTTCGGCAACACCATCGATTACAAGTACCACCGGGATACCGTGGAGGGTATCAACTATCCGCTGGAGGTCACCTATGGCAATGCCGGCGATGCGAAGATCACCTTCGAGTACGGCACCCGCAGCGACGCGCCGCCGCAGCCGTTGGGACCGGACGAGATACAGCAGGAGCAGCTGGTGCTGCTGCACCATATCAATGTCTCCCTGGACGGCAGGCTGCTGCGCGAATACCGCCTGATCTCCGAGGACGAAGGGGAAATCGACAACTACCGCCGCCTGAAGGCCGTGCAGCTGTGCGGCTACGATGAAAACGGTCTCAACCCGGACTGCCTGAACCCGCTGGAATTCGCCTGGATGGAGCCAGACGTCAGTAATCCAGACATCGATTTCGATACTGGCATAGGCCAAGTCACCGACAGCTTGGGTAAGAGCACACAATTTATTCATACGCTGATCCGCAACGGCTCGGATGACGGTCTCTTCCGTGAGCGCCCCTTCGGCGAAGGGATACAGCCTGCAGATGCCAGTCCACTGGAAGCGGAAAACGGAAATTACCGCTGGGTGGTTGCTACACTCCGGCGTTCTAATGGTCGCGCCGACGGCTGGCACGAAACCGCTTACAGCTATCAGGGCACCGGCCTGATCAGTGACAAACGCCGGGGCTTCCTGGGTTACTACGCCCAGAAAGTGCACGATCTCGAATCCGGCATCGTAACCTACCGCCAGTTCCGCCTGGACTTCCCCCACTTCGGCCAAGTGGCGCGGATTCAGCAGTATCAGGGCAGCTACCCCGTGCACAACCAGGTGCTGACCAAGCAGCAGTTCCGCTACGGCGATATCGCCCTCTCCACCGGCGCGGATACCAGCCATTATCCGGTGCTGCTGGAAAGCCTGGAAACCGTCTATGAGCAGAATCAGGTGCTGGGCTACACCTTCACCGGGAACAGCTACAGCCAGCGGGACTACGGCGCGGGTGCCGGCGCCCTGATCGATGGCGCAGTCCAGACCCGCAAAACCGCCACCAGTGCCACCGCCCCCGGCAGCCAGAGCTTCTGGGGCGAAGTGAAGCCCGCCAGTGTCAGTGGTGTGCTGCGCAGCACCGAAACCGTCACCAGCTTCACCAACCGCACCGGCACCTGGCTGATCGGCTTTGTCTTCGGCAAGGAGGTGCGCCACTACGATGGCAATACCGACATTACCGCGGACCGGGTACAGACAATGGCGGCTAGCCCTCATCCAAGCAGCAACAAGGTGGCGAGCCGGACCCTGTTCCCCAGTGATTCCGACTACGAACTGACCATCAGCTACCAGTACGACAGCGACGGCAACCTGACCCACGAGACCACCAGAGGCGCCAATATCGTCACCCGTAGCGCTTCGGCCAGCAATTATATCGACAGGCGCTACCCCGGCACCCTGACCAACGCCCTGGGCCAAGCTATTGCCATCACCTATGATCCCCGCTTCGGGGTCGAGAAGACGGTCACCGACGCCAATCACCGGACGACGACCATCACCTATGACCCTTTCGGCCGCGAAACCGACCGCACCAATCCGGACGGCATCACCTTCAGTACCGATTACGGCTTCTGCCTCGCTGGCACCTGCCCGGTCTACGGCGAGCAACTGGTGGCCTACCGGGCCAGCACCAGCTCCCCGATCACGCCCACAACGGATCGCTACTACGACCTGCTGGGCCGGCTGATCCAGGAAGATACGGAGTCCTTCGACGGCAGTACCGTCTCCCGCCGCGAATACAACTACGACCTCCGGGGCCGCCTCTACCTGGAGACTGCCCCTTTCTTCGACGGAGACTACAAGCCGCTCACCACTTATCAGTACGACCTGCGCAATCGCGTGGAACAGGTGGACAGGCCCGACGGCAGCCAGCAGCGTATCCACTACACTGCCCTGCCCGGCAGCCATCAGGTGAAAGTGCGCATAGAGGAAGACGTGCTGGACAGCGGCGGCGTCGTGCGCCAGACCCAGGTCAAGGAAAACCTGTACAGCCTCACCGGCGACCTGGTCGAGACCAGCGATGCAGTGGGTACCGCCCAGCAGGTCGCCACCCGGTACACCCACGACGGCAGCGGCCTGGTGCAATCGGTAACGGTCGATAACGACCCTGCCACCGAATCCACCTTCCTGTATGACAACGCCGGCAACCGCTACAGCCTCACCGACCCCAACCTGGGGACCGTGATCACCGCCTACGACGCCCTCGGCCAGCTCCTGGGCCAGACCGACAACAAGGGCCAGACCATCAGCTACCAGTACGACAAACTGGGCCGCCTGGTCGAACAGGCGGACGCGGACGGCACCGCGACCTGGGAATACGACCCCGTCAACGCCATCGGCGGCCTCGCCAGCCGCAGCTACACCGAAGACGGCACCCAGGTGTTCAGCGAAACCTATAGCTACAACGGCGCCGGCAAGCTGCAATCCACCGATACCATCCTGGTCGCCGGCGGCCTCAGCAAAACCTATGTGCACGGCTATGGCTACGACACCAGCGGCCGCCTCAGCCGGGTCACCTACCCCGGCGGTGCCGAGGCCCACTACCAGTACAACCCCCAGGGCTACCTCTGGAAAATCACCGACGGCGCCAGCCCCCTCAAAATTTTCGACACCGTCAACGCCCTCGGCCAGGCAGAACAGGAAGTCTACGGCAACGGCGTCGTCACCAACCGCACCTACGACCCGGCCACCGGCCGCCTGGAAACCCTGGTCACCGGCGGCGGCAATATTCAGGACAATGCCTACCGCTGGCGCTCCAACGGCACCCTGGAAAGCCGCCGGGTCTACAACGGCGGCGCCCTGGAGAAAGAGGAGGCCTTCGACTACGATCCCCTCAACCGCCTGACCAGCGCCCAGACCTGGCTCAATGGCGGCAGCCAGCGCACACTCAGTACCCAGTACGACAAACTGGGCAACATCCTCAGCAAAGTCTCCAGCCACCAGGCGGATACCGACGTCACCGGCTATCAGTACGGTGAATTCGGCAATGCCGGACCCAACGCAGTGAGCAATGTTACGATCAGTGGTGTTGCCCATACCCTGCACTACGACGCCAACGGCGCCATTACCCGCTACGACGCGGCCAGCGGTGACGACAAGTGGATCACCTGGAACGCCCGCCAGCTGCCCATTGAAATCACCGTCGGCAGCAGCCAGGCCACCGCAACCCCCAGCGCCCGCGACCGTTTCCGCTACGGCCCCAACGGACAACGCTACTACCGCGAGACCAGTTGGTGGGACGGAGACGCGCAGACACTCAGGACCGAGAAAGCCTTTATCGTCGGTAACTACCAGGACCTGCTGCCCGCCAACGACCCGGATTACCAGCGCATCCAGAAGGCCACCATCGACAGCAATATCGTTCACATAGCGGCCACCGATCACACCGGCATCACCGTCAATATCCTGGAATACCTGCACCGGGATCACCTGGGCTCCATTGAAAAGGTCACCGACGAAAGCGGCGCTCTCTTGCTCGATACTGCCTTCGAACCCTACGGTGCGCGGAGAAAAGGGGACTGGAGCGGTGAACTGAGCGAGCAGGAAATCCAGGACCTGATCAGCGGACAGGGCCTGACCACCAGGAGAGGCTTCACCGGCCACGAGCACCTGGACAGGACCGGGCTGATCCATATGAACGGGCGTATTTACGACCCCACCTTGGGACGATTCCTGAACCCCGATCCGATTGTGCAGGCGCCTGCTTACAGCCAGAGCTGGAACCGGTATAGTTATGTCTTCAACAATCCATTGGCCTTCACAGATCCTAGTGGATACAAGTGCTCCGCCACTTGGGGTATTGGTTATTTCAATATGGAATGTGATAGAGACGATGAGGAGGAAGAAGACGACGACGACTTGTTCTCAGAAGAAGATGACTACGAGCATGATGACCATGACCTTGGTGGTGGCGGTTCTTCTTCTGGTTCTTCTTCTGCTGGCGGTGATGCGGAGAAGGCGAAGGAGCAGACAAACGGGGGACCGGCGTGTGACACCTTGGGTGGTGGGTGCGTAACGGTTACAGCTGATAAAGATGGCAATATTTTATTCAATGGCCAAGAAGCTATGTGGGGTATTGGTCCACCTCTAACTCCTAATGCATTCCGAGGCCTTCTTACAAAGCAATTTTGGAAAAGAGTATTTGGGAAAGACTCGAATAAAACTAGGGTTGAAAACCCAGAGCCAAATATTCAATTTGGAAATAATGCAAATCAGGTAGAGCATGCTTTCAGGCATACCGATAAGCTTGGGTTGGACCGACAGGCAGTTCAAAATGCAATTCGCAATGATCTACGGTCTGCAGCCTCAAGAATGGAGCCTGCGAGACCGTTTAACCAAGTAGTAGAAGTTGGTGGGCAGCGCGTCCAATACACCGCATATGAGCTTCTCGATGGAACAATCAATGTTGGGAGAATTCACGGTGTACCGTAAACCGACTAGCGATGAGCAGCGTCTAATTAAACATTTAGTATCAACGGCTAAAGACTTTACTCTTCCAGATGACTGGGCGGAGAAACTTGCCGTAGAGAGCATGGATGACGGCGAGATGGGAAGTCTGAAATTAGTTATTCAAGGGTTAGATGAATACGATCGAGAGTTTGGTCGGCAAGTAAGTGAGTGTCAGTTTGTGGACGCTGATGACGTTAATGTTATTGCCTCACTTTATGTAGACCAAAACGGGAATTTATTTGAGCTTGATATTTGGAAAACAAATTTCGAGAAGCTGATAAAAATACCTGCTTGTTTTTTACCTCTCCAAGTAGAGCAGGGCCGGACGAAACGGGACATCCAGAGGGATCAATAGGGGCGGAGTCGTTTGATCCGCAACCTCGAAAGCCATCGAAGCCCCGGCAGAGCGATCCGGGGCTTTGTCGTGTGATCGACCGGATCGGAGTCGTCCGATCTGTTCGAGGAATTCGTTGATCCGGCGGGGCAGAACCCCGGTAGCCGAACCTGGGACAGCGGTGTTGGAGTTCGCAGAGCTCACTCCAACCTACACTTGCTCCTACGGGCTAGCGTGGAAAGTCGGCAAGCGAAAAGGCGGGCCTGCGGCCCGCCTGCCGAGCTGGGGCTCGCCACTCCCGGCCGGCACCCGCCTCAGCCGTTGCCGAGCCAGCGCTCCAGGGTCTCCTGCAGCAGGTCCTTGCTCAGCGGCTTGGTCAGGAAGTCGTCCATGCCCGCCGCCAGGCAGCGGCCCTCGAACTGCTCTTCCGTGGTGCTGGTCAGGGCGACGATCGGCAGGCGGTCCTCCGGCGTATGCTCCGCTTCCCAGTGACGCAGGCTCTCGATAATCTGCGCACTGTGTTCGGTGTTCTGCTGGCAGTCGACCAGTATCAGGTCGTAGTTGCCCTCCGGCAGCTGCTCCAAGGCGTCCACTGCGGACGCGGCCACGTCCACCCGGTAGCCGAGCGCCTGCAGCATCTCCTCGGTCACTCCCTGGTGCTGCCGCGACTCCTCGATCAGCAGCAGCGAATGCTGGCGCGGCTGCTCGCCGCTGCTGGAGACGATACGCCGGCTCGCCTTCTTCGCCGCGCCAAACAGCCGCACAATCAGGGCGTCGTGCAGCTCCTTGCGGGTTACCGGCCGCCCCAGGTACTGGGCGCCGGGCAGCACCTGCAGCAACTGAGTGAATTCAGATTTGTGGCCGTAGCCGCCCAGGCAGATCAGCTTGCCGTCTCCGGTATCCATCTCTGTGCGCCGCAGGAATTCAGCGACCGCTTCCAGCAGCTGGCTGTTACCCATGGCCGGGGCCAGGATGACCAGCTGCCGGCGCTCCAGCGCCATGCGCAGTGCCTGCTCAACCTCATCGGCAGTATCCGGTGCCATCTTGACGGTGCCGACCTCCATACCGAAGGAGCGCAGCATCTGCGCCAGGCCGGCGACGAAAAGCCCCTTCTGGTGCAGCAGCAGTACTTCGTGGTCCTGCAGGCGCCGGTCCGGCGTCAGATAGACCCGCTGGTTGGGTTCCATCGTGAACTTCACCACTACCTGGTAGCGGTTGCCCTCCGGCGTCGAGTTCAACTGCAGGTAGCCTCCCATGGCCTCCGCCAGGCCCTTGGCGATGGAGAGGCCGAGACCGGTGGTGACCTGGGCGGTGTCCAGGCGGGAGAAGGCGCCGAAGAGTTCGCTCTCGTCCGGCAGTATCTCGCCGCGGCCGTCGTCGTTCAGGCTGATGGTCAGCTGGCCCTCGGCGTTGTTGATCGGGGAAAAGCTCACCTGCCCCCACAGCTCGCCCACCTGGGCGATCACCGTGGCCGAGTCCACCAGGTTGCGGATCAGCTGCGCCGTCTTGCGGTTGTCGCCGGTGACCATCACCGGCAGGTTGTCGTCGATCTGGAAATTGAACTCCAGGCGCTGGCGGTGCGCCACCCGCGCGGCGAACTTGAAGGATTTCTCGATGGTCTTGACCAGGTTGAAGCTCCCCTGGCGCAGGCGGATGTCCTTGCGCGCCACCCGGGTGAAGAGCCCCACATTATCCACCAGCTTCAGCTGCTGGCTGCCGGCAGTCTTCGCCAGCTTCACCCAGTCGCGCTGCCGTTCGGTCAGCGGCTCCGCCTCGAGCAGCGCCAGGGCGCCGAGGGAGTCGGACAACTGGCTGCGGAATTCCTGGCCGATATTGGTGATGAATTCATTGGTCAGCTCCACCGCCGCTTCCGAGTGCTTGCGCTCTTCCGCCAGGTGGCTGGCGCGCTGCTGCAGCTCCTGCATGGCGGTGAGGCGGTCCCAGTAGTTTTCCGACTCCAGGCGCGCCTGGTGGGCGGTCAGCCACACGAAAGCAAAAGTGAGGGCGCCGTAAATGGTGCCGATAATCTCCCCGGAAATAACCGCCACCGCTGCCGCCGGAAGCAGGGGGACAGAGATAAACCAGGTCAGGAAGCGGTGGTAGGGGGCGAACACCGAGGCGACACTGGAGCAGAAGATCACCGTGTACAGCCAGAGGAAGTGGGTCTCCGGCGCAAAGCCCAGCAGCCACACGTGGCAGAAGAGAATCACCCCCCACCAGGCGGCCCCCAGGGTGGAGACGAAAAAGTAGTGCCGGCGCCAGCGGTGCGGACCGGTGGAATAGAGGTAGCTGAAGCGGAATACATAGTAGCCGCGCAACAGGGTCAGCAGGACGAAGCCGATACCCAGCACCAGCAGCAGCCGCGGCGCCTCTATGCGCATATGGCCGATGGCGGCGGCGATCAGCAGGGCGCAGAGGGAGAGCAGCATGCCCCGCCGGCTGTACTTGGCGATACGCGTGTCGGTCGCCCGGCACACGCGGCGGTCTTTCTGTACCTTGAGTTCGGGGTGATCAAATATCGGCATGGAGATCTTCCCTGGAGGAAGGCAGCGGCCTCAGCCTATGCCCAGCACTTCAACCAGTACTGTTTTTATTAGAAACCCGAGCAATCCGAGGCCCAGCGCGATAAACAGGATCAAGGTGCCAAACCTTCCTGCCTTGGACTCCTTCGCCAGGTTCCAGACGATGAACACCATGAAAAGGATGAGTCCGCCAACCCCCAGCCAGAGGGAGTATTCTTCAAACTGCTCAAACGACATGCGGCTGCCCGACTATCCGGTTAAAAATTGGCGCGCATTGTACAGTGGCCGATGGTGAGTGGCGAGTGATCAGTGGTGAGTGGCCCGTGGTCAGTGATTGGTGGCGAGAGAGGGCTTCCCTTTTCCCACAAATCACTAACCACTGACCACTAGCCACTCCCTCAAGCCCCCTGGTAGTAGTCGCCGTCCTCCGCCTGGGTGCCGCAGCGCAGTCGGCGCACTTCCCGGTCCCGGTAGCGGCTGTCGTGCCAGCAGCGGGGCAGTGCCTCGCCGGACAGGAAGCAGAGCTGGGTCTTGTCGAAAACCTCGGGGTCCTGCATTTCCTCGCCCCAGAGGTAGCGGCCGACTACGGTCAGTTCGTAGGGATTGGCCAGGGTGACGATATCGGCCACCTCGACCAAATGATTAGTGGAGGTATCTTTGAACAGCATCTTGGCACCCATTTCGTCTTACTAACCACAGTATAGGGGTTGTGGCGCCAATTCCTTTTACTCCCCAAGGAAAAGGACGCGTTCGCCTCCGACAAAAATGTTCGAATAAAACGAAAATATACCAAAAATATCGCCAAAACCTATCGATATTCCGGAATGAAAAGCCCAAATATCTCTTTCGAATTATCGAAAAGAGGCAATCGAAGCTTCCGGCGTCAGCCCTCCAGGGTCAGGCGCGCCGAAACCATGCCCTCTTCCTGCAGTGCATCGAGGTTGACGGTGCGAATGCTGAACTGCTGCTGCATCAGGTTGTTCAACCAGGGCTGCAGGTCCTGGTAGCGTGCCTGCTCTATCCACAGGCGGATGCGCCCATCGCCCTCGGGCTCGAAACGCTTAATGGTGATGCCGTGTTGCTCGGCGGCAGCGGTCACCCGCTGCAGCAGGGTGCCCGAGGACTGGGCCGCCCCGGCGACGGGCTCCAGCCGCTCCAACACCGGGCGCTGGGACTCTATCCACGCCACCAGTTGGTGCGACTCGTCGGCGCGGTTGCGGGCGTCGGCGAAGAAGTTCTTGGCCGGCATAAACAGGCCATAGACCAGGAACAACCCACCGAGAAACAGGATCAGCAAGCCCAGCGCGCGCTGGTCATTGGGGGGCAGTGCCTGCCACTTCTGCTGCCATTGTTCGATTTGTTCTTTCATTGCGTTTCTTTCGATTTCTTATGGTGCGCGCGGCGCACCCTACTCACTCACCACTGGCCACTCGCCACTCAATCAGCGCAGCCGGATACGCCCGGAAACGCCCTTCTCCAGCTCGTTGGCCCCCAGCAGGTCCGCGCGAAACTCACCCTCGGACAGGCGGCCGACAAAGCTGTCCAGGTCGGCCAAGTTGGGGGCCTGCAGCTGCAGCACCATTTCGCCGCGGTTGCCGTCGAAGCGCAGGGACTGCAGCTTCAGCTCGCCGCCCTTGTGCTGCCCCCAGACCCGGCTCAAAAGCTGCATCTGGCTGCCGAAGCTGCCACCGCTGTTGCCCGCCCTTTTCAGGTAGCCCTCTATCTGGCGGCGGATGTCCGCGCCGGGCCTGTCCTGCGGGAAGAGTTCACCGAAAAGCGCCCGCGCCTGCTGTTCGGCGCTGTTGGCGCGCCACTGGAAATAACCGCCCGCCCCGGCAAACAGCAGCAGCTGGGCGATAAAGCAGGCCGCCGCAATCTTGGCCGGCCTGTGCCACCAGTCCCGCTCCTCGCCGCCGTCCGCCAACTGGTATTCACCGGTCAGCAGGTTGGCCAGCCGCGCCGGCTTGCACTTGGCCAGCAGCGCCTCTTCCGCCGCCTCATCGATACGCTGCAGCCTGTCCCCGAACAGGGACTCCAGCTCCGCCACCGTCATGTTGTCCTGTTCCCCGGCGCCGAGCAGCTGCAACTTCTGGGCTTCGCCTTCGCTGTCCGTTTCGCCGCCCTCTTCACCACCTTGGGACTCCGCCAGTGGCGCCAGCAGCGGCTGCAGGTACTGGCGGCGTACCGACAGGCCGTAGCCGGCCTTTTGCCAGATATGGGCCTGGTCGCCGTCCAGCCACAGGGCGGTATCACCGGGGAAGAGGCCGTCCAGCAGCTGGTACTCGGGAATAGCCGCGACCAGCGGCCAGCCCAGTCGCACCAGCTGGCTGTGCAGGGCCTCCATCTTGTCGGCGGCTATGGCGTAGACGCTGCACAGGTCACCGCTGCGCGGCTGGCAGACGAAGTGCAGGTCCTCCACATCCTCCGCCAGGCGCTCCTCGACCATATAGCCGACCGCCCTGCTCTGGCGCCGCGCGGCCTTGGGGATGGTCTCCAGGCCGCTCCAGACCCAGTTGCCCGGCAGCAGCAACAGCGCCCGCGCACCCTCGGGAAAGCCGAGCTGCATGGCGTCGGCGTCTGCGGCGGCTTCACCAGAGGCGCCCGCGGCGGTTTCATCTTCCCGGTCCGGGTTGAAGGCCCGCACAAAGGTGTCGTCCAGCGCCACCGGCTGCCAGCCCCTGTCGCTCCAGCAGTGCAGCTGTAGCGGCCGCCCCTGGCCGCCCCCCTCGCTCAGGCGCAACAGCATCAACTGGCGCACCGGCGCGGCTGCACTTGTGTTCGGGCTTAAACTATTGATCGTAACCATAGGATTTCATTGATTTAATTATTCGTCGGCGACTTCATAATCCAGCAGCTCCTGCATCATCGCGCCGGAGAAGGTGCGGCGCTGCCGCTGCACCAGTTTTGCCTGCCCGCTGGTCTCGTCCATCTGCAGGGTGGTCTCCCAGTACTGGCGGTAGTCTCCGTCCGGCCCCAGCTGCACCGCTATGCGGGCGAGGAAATACTGGCTGTCGAACTTCAGCCCAGCCTTGGTGACGCCGTAACCCGTCAGCTGCGAACTCTCGTTGAAGACCCCGTCGGACTCGCGGAAACGGATTATGTCCGCCGCATTGGCCCCAGGATCTATCGCCTCGATCAGTTCCAGGGGCGCGAAGTTGATATTGATGGCCGTACCCGCCTCCGGCAGGGCGCACAGGAAGGGGCGGAGCTTCTGCCAGTCCTCCGCCTCCATCTCCTGCACCGCGGACAGTTCGGAGATGTCGCTGATCAGGGTGTCCGGTGTCCGGTGAGCCAGCTCCCGCCCCAGGTAGCCGTCGTCCTCGGTGCCGGGGGCCTGCGGCGTATCGCCGGCGTCGATCCAGTCCTCTATCGCCTTGGCCAGCTCCGACTTGCCAGTGACATTGCGTACCAGGCGCTCGAACACCTCCCGCTCTTCCGATGAGCCCCCGCCGGCCGCAGCCAGATTATTCACATTAAAACACGAGTTTAAGTCTTTGATATTAATGCGGATCTTACCGTTATCCGGATTGAAGGCCAGGGCCTTCTGGGCCCAGGCCTCGAGCGCCGAATCCGCGGAGGGCTTCTGCTCCCGGTCGGCCTCGTAGTCCCTCTCCAGTGCCACCCGCGCCCAGGCCTCGGCACCCTGCACGAACTCCGCCAACTGGGTGTTCGCCAGCAGCGCGCCGGTGCGGGACACGGCGATGCGGTTGCGGGTGATGGCGTGGGTGACGGCGGCGATGGCGATCACCATCACCAGCAGGACAGTAATCAGGGCGACGCCGCGCTGGCGACCGGGGGCGTTATTCATCGACGCGCCCCCTGCGGTCTTCGCCGTCGCCGTTATCGGATTCGCCGCCCCCGCCGGAGCTATTGCCAGAGCCACCGCCCGAACTGCCCCCGGAGCTGCCCGTGGCCGTGGCGGCGATCCGCGGCAGGGAGAAGACCCGGCGCAGTTCGCCACCGGTGCGGGTCACCAGTACGAACTCAATGGCCCGGGGGAGGCTCCGGTCCACGTCCGCGGTGGAGGTGCGCGAGGTGACCGGCGGCCACTGGTCCAGCCAGGCTTCAGTGTCCGGGTCGTAGTAGCGAAGGTTCAGGCTGTCCACACCCAGCAGCAGCGGCTCCGCCACCGGCTCGGAATCCGGTGCCCGGTCCAGCACGCGCCAGCGGCTGCGCAGCAGCAGGGCGCCGCTGTCCTCGTCGAGGCCACTGCCCTCCTCGTCCTCGACAAAGCCGATGCCGTAGCTCAGCCGCTGCAGTTCGCCGCGGGGCTCGCCAGTCAGGTTGGCCGCGCCCAGGCGGGTGAACTCCAGTTCGTCCGTATCCCCGCGCAGGGCTGGCTCGTAGCCGTTATAGGCGTTCTTTACCGGGCGCACGGTCAATTGGCGCAGGTCGTCGTCGATGCGGTACATGGCCATGGAGAAGCGCCGCAACTCCTCCGCACGCAGTTGCAGCGCCCGGTCGGTGCCGTTGAAGGTGTCCAGCAGCGCGTAGGAGCCGATGCTGATGATGGATACCAGCACCAGCACCACGAGAATCTCGATCAGGGTAAAGCCGGACTGGTGGTAAAAACGGGACTCGGGACTCGGGGCTCGGGACTCGGGAACGCGAGCAGGGTCCATCCGAGAGTCGAAGCTTGTGTCCCGCGCACCAACACCGGTATGAGGGCAAAAAAAATCACTGCGCTCGAAGTTGGCACCCCTCGAGTCCCGAGTCCCGAGTCCCGAGTCCCGGTTGTTGCCCCCCCCCGCCACTGACCACTCACCACTGATCACTCTTCTTCCCTCGCAGCCCAGGCATCCAACGTATAGGTGGGATACTCCGCATCCGGCTGTGCCACCTCGATGGTGATACGGCGCATGCGCTCCTCACTGGTGGCCTCGACGCGGGCGGTCACCTGCCACTCGCGCTCGCCGACGGGCACCCGCTCGGTCTTCTCCCCCAGCGGCGGCCAGGGACTGCGCAGGCGCACTTCGGCCAGCGCCTGTTGCGCCACCAGATTGGCGGCCAGACGCTCTTCCATCACCATCTGCTGGCGAATGCCGTCCTGCATCGTCTTGAGTACGCTGGCGGCGACGACTCCGAAGATCACCAGCGCGACCAACACCTCGACCAGGGTGAAACCTCTTTGGCGGGACTCGGGACTCGGGACTCGGGACTCGGGAATGCGAGCACAGTCCGTCAAGAAATCAAAATTTATACCCCGCGCAACTGCACCGATACCGGTAGAGTGGCAGAAAAAGCCACTGCTCCCAAAGCTGGCACTCCCCGAGTCCCGAGTCCCGAGTCCCGAATCCCGAAATTTCGTCCCGAGTCCCGAGCCCCGAGTCCCGTCTTTACGTTCAATCATCGGCCTGCCACTCGAGCTGCAGCCCGTGCAGGCTGCTGTAGGAGATGGTCGCGCCGCGGCTGATATCGCCCTCCTGGAGCAGGAACATGGCCAGTTCCACCGGCAGCACTTCGCCGCTGGAGAGGGCCACAAACTGCGGCACCGGCTGCTCGTCGCTGTCTTCCCCGGCGGCAAACTCGGTGGCCTCGGCGGCGGGCAGTTCCGTCTGTTCGAGCACTTCCAGGCGCATATTGTCAGGCAGTTGGTGGGCGACGAAGCGCGCCGCCACGGATTTGGCCGCGGCCTCGTCCAGTGACTGCCACTGGAGTTCGGTGGGGTTGTAGCGCACCACGCTGTAGCCGTCGGGCTCCAGCACCACGCCGTAGTGGGCCTTGTCGATCAGCGCCCTGTCCGCGACCAGTTGCAACAGGGCCGCGAGACGCTGCACCTCCCCGCTCCAGGCGCGGGCGCCGGAGTTGCCCAGGGACAGCACCGCCATGCCCGCGAGAGTGGCGATGATGACGATGACGACGAGAACTTCGATGAGGGTGAAGCCGCGCTGCTTGAAAAAACGGGACTCGGGACTCGGGACTCGGGACTCGGGATGGAAAACCGGGACTCGGGGGGTGCCGGCTTCGGGTGCAGCGGCTTTCTCTGCCACTCTACCGATGCAATTGCGCGGGGCATCAATTCTGATTCCACGAAGGACTCTACTCGCGTCCCCGAGTCCCGAGTCCCGAGTCCCGAGTCCCGGCTGTTCGTCCCGAGCGATTTGCCCGGAGGCCAATTCAGGCCCCCGAGCTTCAAGCTGGTGTGCCACCTCGGTCAAACTCAGAGATCTGCGACAAAGATATCCGCCGCCTCGCCCTCGCCGCCCGGCTTGCCGTCGGCACCCAGGCTGAAGAGGTCGTAGGGGCCGCTGCTGCCCGGGCTGATGTACTGGTACTGATTGCCCCAGGGATCCTTGGGGGATTTCTTCAGGTAGGGCTCGTTCCAGTTCTTGGCCTCCGGGAAGCCGGAGGGCTTGGACACCAGCGCCTCGAGGCCCTGGTCGGAGCTCGGATAGACGAAGTTGTCCATGCGGTACAGGTCCAGCGCCGATTCGATGGCGCGCAGGTCCACCTGGGCCGCCTTCATGCGCGCCTCGCCGGTGCGCCCAAGCACGTTCGGCACCACCAGGGCACCGAGCACCCCGAGAATCACGATCACCACCATGATCTCGATCAGCGTAAAGCCGCCGCTCTTTTTCAGGTTTTTCATTTTTTCACCCCTCCGGGATCAGTTCTCTATGGTGCGCAGGGCGCACCCTACACTACAAGCTGGTTCATACTCATGATGGGCATCATGATGGCCATCACGATAAACAACACAATACCGGCCATCAGCAACAGCATGGCCGGCTCGAACAGGCTGACGAAGGCGGTCACCGCCCCCTGCAGATCCTGCTCCTGGGACTCGGCGGCGCGGCCGAGCATCTCGTCCAGTGTGCCAGAGGACTCGCCGCTGGCGATCATATAGATCATCATCGGAGGAAAATATTCCACATCCTCCAGCGCCTTGCGCAAACTTCCCCCTTCCCGCACGGATTTCTGCGCTGCCTGCAGCCGGCCCTTGAGGAATTCGTTGCTCATCACCCCGCTGGCGATGCCCATGGCCTGCACCAGGGGCACGCTGCTGCCGGTCAGTATCGCCAGGGTGCCCACGTAGCGGGCGCTCTGGCTGCCGCGCACCAGCCAGCCGATCATCGGCAGCTCCAGCAGCCGGTGGTGGAAGCGGTAGCGCACCGCCGGTCGGCGCAGCAGGAAGATGGCACCGAATATCAGCGCCGCCAGCGCCGGCGGCACCAGCCAGCCCCAGGCGGAGATAAAGTCGGACAGCGCCACCAGGATGCGCGTCGGCAGCGGCAGCACCTGGCCGGTGCCGGTGAACACCTCGATCACGTCCGGCACCACGTAGACCATCAGGCCGGTCACCACCAGGATGCAGATAAACACCAGCACCGCCGGGTAGATCAGCGCCAGCTGCACCTTCTGGCGGAATTTCTGCTGGTTCTCGGTGTAGTCGCCGAGGCGCTCCAGCACCGCGTCCAGGTGCCCGGAGTGCTCACCCGCCTCCACGGTGGCGCGGTAGAGTTTGGGGAAGGCGCGCGGGAAGCTGCCCAGGGCCTGGGCGAAGCTGTGCCCCTCCAGCACCTTGCCCCGCACCGCCAGCACGATGCGGCGGATCTTGTGGTTGCGGGTCTGGTTGGCGATGGCGCCGAGGGTCTCCTCCAGCGGGATGCCGGCGCGCAGCAGTGTGGCGATCTGGCGGGTCAGCAGGGCCAGGTGCTTGATGCTGAGGCCGGGGCTGCCGGAAAACAGGCGGGCACCGCCCTCGGCGGCCGATTCGGTGGCCGGCGCCACCTCCAGCGGCACCATTCCCTTGGCGCGCAGCTGCTGCCGCGCGGCGCGGGCGCTGTCGGCCTCCAGGGTGCCGCGGCTCTTGCGGCCGGAATCGCTCAGGGCTGTGTATTCAAATGCCGCCACGGTCAGGACTCCTGCGTAACGCGCAACACTTCTTCCAGTGAAGTCACCCCGGCCAGTACCTTGGCCACGCCGTCCTCGCGGATGCTGGGCGCTACCTTGCGCGCCTCGGCCACCAGCTTGCTCTCGGAGGCGCGGTCGTGGATCAGCTGGCGCATGACGTCGTTGACAGGCACCAGCTCGTAGATACCCACCCGGCCCACATAACCGCTGTGGCTGCAGTGGTCGCAGCCGCCAGGTCGGTGGATAACGGCCTGCTCAACACCCAGCAGGCGACACTCAGCTTCGTCGGCAGCATGGGGCTGTTTGCACTCCGGACAAAGGACACGCACCAGGCGTTGGGCCAGTACGCCAATCAGGCTGGACGACAGCAGGAAAGGTTCGATGCCCATATCCACCAGGCGCGTCACGGCGCCCAGGGCGGTGTTGGTGTGCAGGGTGGAGAGCACCAGGTGGCCGGTCAGACTGGCCTGGATGGCGATCTGCATCGTCTCCAGGTCGCGGATCTCGCCCACCATCACCACGTCCGGATCCTGGCGCAGTATCGCGCGCAGGCCGCGGGCGAAGGTCATATCCGCCTTGGTGTTCACCTGGGTCTGGCCGACACCCTCCAGGTTGTATTCCACCGGGTCCTCGACCGTGAGGATATTCTTCTCGCGGTTGTTGATGCTGCCGAGGCCGGCGTAGAGGGTGGTCGTCTTGCCCGAACCGGTGGGGCCGGTGACCAGCAGAATGCCGTGGGGGCGCGACAGCAGCTCGGTCATCACTCGCAGGTCGCTGTCCGCCATGCCCAGCCTGGTCAGGTCCATCTTGCCCGCCTGCTTGTCCAGCAGGCGCATCACCACCCGCTCGCCGGCGGAGGACGGCATGGTGGACACACGCACATCCACTTCGCGGCCGGCCATCAGCAGGGAGATGCGGCCGTCCTGGGGCACGCGCTTCTCGGCGATGTCCAGCTTGGCCATCACCTTGATGCGGGAGACCAGCAGCGGCGCCAGGGCGCGGCGCGGTTCCAGCACTTCGCGCAGCACGCCGTCGACGCGGAAACGCACCACCAGCCGCTTCTCGAAGGTCTCGATATGGATATCCGAGGCGCCCTGCTTCAGGGACTCGGCGAAGATGGCGTTGATCAGCTTGACGATGGGGGCGTCGTCTTCCTGTTCCAGCAGGTCCTCTGTCTCCGGCAGGGAATCGACGATCGCGGCCAGGTCCAGCTCCTCGCCCAGGCCCTCGACGTCCGACAGGTTGCCGCCCTCGCGGTTTTCGTACAGGCGCTGCAGGGCCGCCTGGAAGGCCCCCTCTTCCACCGCCTCTATATCCACCGGGCAGCCGCTGAGGCGCTGCACTTCCGCCAGCACCGTGGGGTTCAGCGGCGCCACATACTGGCAGCGCGGCTTGCCGTCCAGGTCGACCAGCAGCACCCGGTGGCGCTTGGCGAAGGCGTAGGGCAGGCGCCGCACCATCGCTGTTGTCTCTACCGCTTCGGCCATCATTTTCCGTCCACTTCCGCCTCGAGTACCTTGACCGGCGCGCCGTCGTCCCCATCGTCACCCTCATCGTAGCTGCCGGTGGGGGGCAGCAGATCCGGCAACACCTCGCCGCGGTGCCAATCCCAGATCAGGCTGGTCCTGTCTTTCAGGTGAATCTGTTTCTCCTGCAGGTCGAAATAGCGCTTGCGGGTTTCCTCGTAGCCGGCCACCTGGGTGCTGAGGATCTTCGGGCGCAGGAATACCATCAGGTTGGTCTTGGTAACCTCCTTCCTGCTATTGCGGAACAGGCGGCCAATCCCCGGGATATCGCCCAACAGCGGCACCTTGGAGTTGGTTTCAGTAACCTTGTCCTCGATCAGGCCACCGAGCACCAGTATGGCGCCATCGTCGATCAGCACCTTGGTGCGGATCTCGCGCTTGCTGGTCACGATATCCACCGCACCTTCGGTGGTGGGCAGTACGTTCTCCACCTTCTGCTCGATTTCCAGGGTCACCGAGTTGTTGTTGTTGACCCGCGGAGTCACCTTGAGTTCGGTACCCACATCCTCGCGCTGGATGGTGGTAAAGGGATCGTTGTTGCTACCGGACAGCAGCTGTTCACCGGTGACGAAGGGCACATTCTGGCCCACCAGTATCTCCGCTTCCTCGTTGTCCAGCGCCATGATCGTGGGCGTGGACAGGATATTGGCGTTGCTCTCCGAGGCGATGGCATTGATAGCAACGCGGATATCGGTGCCACTCAGGTACCCAAGGTGCAGCGCCCCCGCACCAGTCAGGCTCTCAAGCGGCAGGGAGAAAGGGTTCAGGGTATCGGTGACCAGATTGCCGTCCTCGTCGATACTGCTGGTGGCTGGTCGGTTATCCCAGCCCGCCACAACGTCTTCGTTGGCGCCGGCGATCCAGCTGATGCCCAGTTCGTTGCCGGTACCCTCGGTCACCTCGACGATAATCGCCTCGATCAGCACCTGGGCACGGCGCACGTCCAGCTTGGCGATCACCTCTTTCATGGTCTGCAGCAGCGACGGCGGCGCCGTCAGAACCAGGGAGTTCAGTGACTCGTTGACCTGGATGCTCACCTCGACGTCTGCGACCTGCTGGTCCTTCTCGGTCTTCTGGATACTGCCGCTCATCCCCTCCAGGATCGGCTTCAGGTCCGCGGCGTTGGCGTACTGCACATAGATCACCGCGGTGTTGCCCTCGCCGGACAGCGGCTGGTCGAGGCGGCGGATCACATTCTTCAGTTGCTGGCGGGTCACCGGGTCGCCGGTCAGCAGCACGCTGTTGGAACGCTCGTCCACGGCGATGCGCAGCGGCTGCACCTCACTGCCGGGCGCGCCGCCCTTGCCGCCAGACTGCAGCAGCTCGCTCAGCACCTGTTTGACCTCCTTGGCGGAGGCGAACTGCAGCGGCACCAGCTCGATGTCGATGGCGCCGGCTCGGTCCAGCTGCTTCACCAGGCGCACTATCTGGTCGATGTTGGCCGCGCGGTCGGCGATTATCAGGGTATTGGTGTCCGCGTAGGCGGCCAGGTGGCCGGTCTGGGGGATCAGCGGGCGCAGCATGGCGATCAGCTGCGCGGCGGAGATGTTCTCCACCCGCACGGTGCGCACCACCAGGGATTCCGCCGGGGCGCGGGTCTGCTCGTCCGCCACAGGGATGGCCTGCTGCTTGGCCAGGGCATCCGGCACCACCTTCCAGGTGCCACCCTGCTCCACCAGGCTGAAGCCGTTGACCTGCAGCACCGACATGAAGACGTCGAAGGCCTCTTCGTGGGTCATGGGGTCGCCGGCGACCACCGTGACCTTGCCCTTCACATTCGGGTGCACAATGATGTTCTTGCCGGTGAAATCCGCCGCCCAGTTGATGAGGTCGCGGATGTCGGCGTTATCGAGGGAGAGAGTGACCCTTTCCGGGGCCTGAGCCAGTACTGAAGTCCCTATCAACAAACCCAGGCTGACTGCGAGCAGCCGCTGATAAAACATCCTCTTCATTATTTGTCTGGCTCTTTTAATTTCGTGAATTCAAAAATGGTCTTGGCAAAAGATTCTTGTGATCAGTTCCTGCGTTCGGCGCGGCGCTCCCGCGCCAGGGCGCGCAGTTCCTCCAGGCGCTCGCGGATCGACTGCTGCTTCTCCGAGCGATCTGCGGCGCTGGCAGCGCTGACTTCCGCCGCCTGGCGGGCATAATTGGTGTACTTCTGCAGCGGTACGCTGGGGCGGCCGTCCTCGTCCGGGTAGGTCAGCTTTTCCATCTTGCCGTTGCGGCGCAGGACTATGTGATCCACCGCCACCGAGTAGAGTTCGGCGCCGCCGGGGAGCGTATCGCCGATATAGATCCGCTGCGCCGGCTTGCCCTTCTCCGCCACCAGGGCGCTGGCCTTGTCCTTGCTGCTGTTGTCGAGCACGCCGGACAGCACCAGGTTGAGTTGGGTAATCGGGATATTGGCGAGGTCCACCTCGGGCTGCTTGTCGACGGTCTTGACCGGCGCTACGCCGAAGAAGGGGGTATTCGGCAGTGAAACCGCCCGCTGGGCGCGGGGGGCGCTGCTGCGCTCGGCGAGCAGGGACTCCTCCTCTCCGCCGGGCAGCAGCAGGGAACCATAGGCCAACAGGTTGACTGACAGCCAGCCAACGCCCACGGCAATGGAGGCCACGGCGCTGCGCGGCAACGGCTTGCGCGACTCGCCCGGTGCGAATCTGGCACCGATGGACCCTACGGCTCGCTTTACTGCGGACATGTACAAACCTGTGTATCAGTTCAACGATTGACTGAATTTATCAATTATTGATGGCTATTGTCTTTCGTCATCCCTGGAAAGGCAATGTTCCGGGGTTGGCGCATGATACTGCATAAAATTTGCTCATTCACAGCCAAATCGACCAGTTCCGGGCCTTTCCTGCAAACACATAAAGAAAGGGCGGCCTAATGCCGCCCTTTCCAGTGTCGATCAGTATATTAATCGATAATTACAACTTTGTTTCAAGCTCCGGCACGGCATCGAACAGATCCGCCACCAGGCCATAGTCGGCCACGGAGAAGATCGGCGCCTCCTCGTCCTTGTTGATGGCCACGATCACCTTGGAGTCCTTCATGCCCGCCAGGTGCTGGATGGCACCGGAGATACCCACGGCGATGTACAGGTCCGGGGCGACAATCTTGCCGGTCTGGCCCACCTGCATGTCGTTGGGCACGAAGCCCGCATCCACCGCGGCGCGGGAGGCGCCCACAGCGGCACCCAGCTTGTCCGCCAGCTTGTACAGCATCTCGAAGTTCTCGCCGTTCTGCATGCCGCGACCGCCGGAGATCACCACCTTGGCGGAGGTCAGTTCCGGGCGGTCGGATTTGGCCAGTTCCTCACCGACGAAGGAGGAAACACCGGCGTCGTCGGCGATATCCACGGTTTCCACCGCGGCGCTGCCGCCCTCTGCCGCCACGGCGTCGAACGCGGTGGTGCGTACGGTAATGACCTTGATGGCGTCGGAACTCTGCACGGTCGCAATCACGTTGCCGGCATAGATCGGGCGCTTGAAGGTGTCCGCGCTCTCGACGGCGATGATGTCGGAGATGGGCTGCACGTCCAGCAGCGCCGCCGCGCGCGGCAGCATGTTCTTGCCGGTGGTAGTGGCCGGGGCCAGGATGTGGCTGTAGTCCTTGCCCAGGTCCGCGACCAGCTTGGCCACATTCTCCGCCAGTTGGTGCTCGTAGGCGGCGTTGTCCGCCACCAGCACCTTGGCCACGCCGTCGATCCTGGCGGCGGCTTCCCCGGCCGCACCGCAGCCGGCACCGGCTACCAGCAGGTGGATATCGCCACCGATGGCCTTGGCCGCGGCGATGGTATTGAGCGTGGCGCCCTTGATTTCGGCGTTGTCGTGTTCCGCAATAACCAGAATGCTCATCAGATTACCTTCGCCTCGTTCTTCAGTTTCTCTACCAGTTCCGCCACATCGGCAACCTTCACGCCCGCCTTGCGCTCAGCCGGCGGCTCGACCTTCAGGGTCTTGGTGCGCGGTGTAATGTCCACTCCCAGCTCGTCCGGGGTGGTGGTATCCAGCGGCTTCTTCTTCGCCTTCATGATGTTCGGCAGGGAAGCGTAGCGCGGCTCGTTCAGGCGCAGGTCGGTGGTGACGATGGCCGGCAGCTTCAGCTCAACGGTCTGCAGGCCGCCGTCGACCTCGCGGGTCACTTTCACGGACTCACCCTCTACCACCACCTCGGAGGCGAAGGTACCCTGCCCCATGCCGGTCAGCGCGCCCAGCATCTGGCCGGTCTGGTTGTTGTCGCCGTCGATGGACTGCTTGCCCATGATCACCATCTGCGGCTCTTCCTTCTCGACGATCGCCTTCAGGCACTTGGCCACCGCCAGCGGCTGCAGCTCGGCGTCGGTCTCGACCAGAATGCCGCGGTCGGCGCCCAGCGCCAGCGCGGTGCGGATCTGCTCCTGGCACTGCTTGGGGCCCATGGAAACGGCGACTATCTCGCTGACAACGCCTTTCTCCTTCAAGCGTACCGCCTCTTCCACGGCAATTTCGCAGAAGGGGTTGATAGACATTTTTACGTTGGCAGTATCGACGTCAGAGCCATCCGCCTTGGGGCGAACCTTGACGTTGAAGTCCACAACGCGTTTCACAGCTACAAGAACTTTCATGGAAATCCCGTCTTAAATAAGCTTTTCAGGGCGCCGCGACTGACAGTTCACAATCGCGAACGACTAGGGTTTTCTGGTCAAATAGTCAAACACTTGTTTGAACGGCGTGTATGTTGGCCCTTCTATAGAGCAAAATCAATAGCCAAATGGACGAGCCGACTGCCATTCAGCAAATCTATTTCCAGGCATAAGGATCGGCTATTCAGCATCCCTAAGCCATTGAAATACAGCGTATTTGCCAGGGCAATTGAATAGTCCTGCAATTGGTAGGGCTGTTTGAATCGCTATATACTTCGCGGCCAATGCTATAGCCGGGACTCGGGACTCGGGACTCGGGACTCGGACAGAATAAACGATAGCCGATGCGAAGACCCTGAAGCCGCGAACAGCTCCCGGCAGCAGGGCCGCCCGAGAGCGCGAACAACGCCACTTGGGATCTACAAATAAAGAGGAGAGCGCCGTGGAACGCGAATCAATGGAATACGATGTAGTGATCGTGGGTGCCGGCCCCGCCGGCCTGGCGGCGGCCTGCCGTATTCGCCAGCTCAATGAAGACATCTCCGTGTGCGTGGTGGAGAAAGGCTCCGAGGTCGGCGCCCATATCCTCTCCGGCGCGGTATTCGAGCCCACCGCCCTGAACGAACTCTTCCCGGACTGGAAAGACCGCGGTGCCCCCCTCAATACACAAGTCAAAGGCGACGACATCTACGTGATGGGCAGCGCCGAAAAAGCCACCCGCGTACCCAACTTCTTTGTGCCCAGCACCATGCACAACGAAGGCAACTACATCATCAGCCTCGGCAACCTGTGCCGCTGGCTGGCGGAACAGGCCGAGAACCTGGGCGTGGAGATCTTCCCCGGCTTCGCCGCCGCCGAAGTGCTCTACAACGAAGACGGCTCCGTCAAAGGCATCGCCACCGGCGACATGGGCGTGGCCGCCGACGGCTCCCACAAAGACTCCTATATGCCCGGCATGGAGCTGCACGCCAAGTACACCCTCTTCGCCGAGGGCTGCCGCGGCCACCTGGGCAAGCAGCTGATCGAACGCTTCAAGCTCGACGAGGGCGTGGACCCGCAGCATTACGGCATCGGCATCAAGGAAATCTGGAAGGTCAGCGACGACAAGCACCAGCAGGGCCTGGTGGTGCACACCGCCGGCTGGCCCCTGGACGAAAGTGGCTCCCACGGCGGCGGCTTCCTCTATCACCTGGAGGACAACCAGGTGGTCGTCGGCCTGATCACCGACCTGGCCTACAGCAACCCCCACGTCAGCCCCTTCGACGAGTTCCAGCGCTACAAGCACCACCCGGTGATCAAGCAGTACCTGGAGGGCGGCCAGCGCGTGGCCTACGGCGCCCGCGCCATCACCAAGGGCGGTCTGCAGTCCCAGCCGAAGATGACCTTCCCCGGCGGCCTGCTGATCGGCGACAACGCCGGCACCCTCAACTTCGCCAAGATCAAGGGCAACCACACCGCGATGAAATCCGGCATGATCGCCGCCGAGAGCATCGCCGAGGCCCTGAAGGCGGAGCGCGCCAACGACGAGCTGACCGAATATACCGCCAAGTATCGCGACAGCTGGGCCTGGAAGGAACTGCACAAGCAGCGCAACTTCGGCCCGGCCCAGCACAAGTGGGGCAATATCCTCGGCTCCGCCTACGCCTTTATCGACATCAATATCTTCCAGGGCAAGCTGCCCTGGACCCTGAGCGACAGCAAGGCCGACCACGCTCAGCTGAAGCCGGCGGCGGACTGCAAGAAGATCGACTACCCGAAGCCCGACGGCGTGCTCAGCTTCGACAAGCTGTCCTCGGTGTTCATCTCCAACACCAACCACGAGGAAGACCAGCCCTGTCACCTGACCCTGAAGGACGACGAGATACCCCTGAACCACAACCTGCCGATCTACGACGAGCCGGCCCAGCGCTACTGCCCCGCCGCCGTCTACGAGGTGGTTGAGGAGGCCGGCAAGCTGCGCTTCCAGATCAACGCCCAGAACTGTGTGCACTGCAAGACCTGTGACATCAAGGACCCGACCCAGAATATCGTCTGGGTGGCCCCGGAAGGTGGCGGCGGTCCCAACTACCCGAATATGTAAATTCGGGGCTCGGGAAAATGCGCAGGTTGGGCTGAGTGTAACGAAGCCCAACGCCAGGGCCGGCCGCGACATGTTGGGGTTCGCTGCGCTCACCCCAACCTACGGGCTTTCAGTACCTGTAGGGTGGACAAGCTCTAAGCGAGTCCACGCCGGGCGCATCCACCAACCGCAGTTTTGGCCGCCAGCGAATTCCCAGACTAAGCTTCCACCGGTCAGCACAACGGAAGACCGGCCATGAAATCCGCCCTACTCTGTATCGACCTGCAATACCTGGATGCCGCCCGCGGCTGCGGCGTCTTCGCCGACCCCGGATACAGCGCCTTCGGCGAGGAGGGAGAGGAATACTACTTCGAACGGCTGGAAAAGCTGGTGCTGCCCAATGTGCAGAAGCTGCAGGCGCTGTTTCGCGACAAGGGCCTGGAGGTGATCCATATTCGGGTCATGTCCCAGACCAAAGACGGCCGCGACCGCACCTACTATCACAAGAAGCTCGACCTGCACTGCCCGCCCGACTCGCGAGAGGCGGTATTCATCGAGGCAGTCGCGCCCCAGGACGGCGACCTGGTCATCAACAAGACAGCCGCCGGCCCCTTCGGCAACACCGATATCCACGCCCTCCTCTCCCGCCTGGGAATAGCGCAGCTCTACTGCTGCGGTGTTTTTACCGATGTCGCCGTGGAATCCACCATCCGCGCGGCGGCGGACTTCGGTTACTGCCCGATGCTGATCGAGGACGCCACCGCCACGGCCAGCGATGCCATCCAGCAGGACTGCGTCAATCGTATCGATGGCCGCTTTTGTGAAATAGTGAGAACCCCGGAATTGCTGGAAGATCTCGAACAGCACATCCGTTCGGTACAGAAGCAGACTGGCTACTGGTGACCACTCCATGGAAACTCACAAATAAAAAACCGGATACTGTTGCCAGCATCCGGTTTCAGCAGATCCCTTTTGTTAGGAATTTATTGATCCTGAGTCATTCTATTTAGAATTTGTATTGGGCGCTCAGTGCGAAGGACTGTCCCGGCTTCTCTTCGAAGACGATCACGTCACTGCGCTCGATTTCTATTGCCTCGTTCAGCAGGTTCTGCATCTTGGCCTTGAGGGTAATCTCTTCGGTCGGGTACCAGGAGTAGGTCAAGTCTAGAGAGTGGAACGGCTGCTCGAAAGCGTCCGGGGCGCCATTGCGGCCGGCCAGATACAGACGCTCGCCGAACACGTTGTAACCCAAGGTTGCGGAGTGATTGCCATCGGGACTGTCGAAGCCCAGCAGCATGTTCACCACATACTCCGAAGCACCACTCATTTCGCGCACCGGGTTGGTCGGCGCGTCCGCCTCTACACCAGCGACCAGCTCGGAATCCTGCAGCGTCAGGTTGCCCTGTACGAAGAAGCTCTCCATCAAGCCGCCCATGAAACCGAGGTTTTTCATGCCCTCAATCTCGACACCGGTAATCTCACCGGATTCGGCGTTGATAATTTCGCGGAGCTGGTTGGTATCACTGGTAGCCGCCTGGAAGAACTCGATCGGATCGGTAATTTCCTTGTAGAAGGCAGAGATTGTGAGGCTGTCCCCGCTGTCGAAGAACCACTCGCCGCGGATATCGTAGTTATCGACCTCCGAAGGACGCACATTGGCATTACCCTTAACCTGCTCATCGGTGATCGGGTCGATGTAGATAGCATCGGTAATCTCACGCAGATCCGGACGCACAGCAGTCTTAGACGCGCCGAAACGAAGCTGGAATGTCTCCGCCCACAGGGAACCCATGTAAGTCAGGGACAGCGACGGGTAAATGTCATCCTGCGCGTAAACCGCCTCCGCCAGCTCCTCCGGATCGGTCGGAATCTGTGGATCGGCCGGCGTATAACCGTAGGGATTCCACTCCAGCGCCACCTGGTTGTAATCCTCCCAGCGTGCACCGGCGGACAGGCGCCAGGTTTCGTTCCAGGTCCAGTCAAACTTACCGAACACTGCATCGGTCAGCGTGGCTGCGATATAACTCTGCTTGTTACTACCGGCACGATCGAACGCGAAGTCATTGTCCGCATTGGTGATATTCTCATCGCCGAACACCTGGTCCAATGGGCCGCCGAGGATGGAGTCGTCCACGACATCGAAAATATCCAGGCGCAACTGAGTCTGCTTGTAAGTACGCCCCTTTTCCGTACGGGCAAAACCGCCGCTCAGTTCGAGGCTTGAGGTTGAAAATTCCAGCGGCAGGCTGGCGGACCAGCCGTAGTTACGCACCTCGTCTTCCAGTTCCGTAAAGCGGAAGTCCGCACTGCGGGAACCGGTACTCACGGTTGAGCTGATGGTCTCGCCGGTGGACGGATCGGTGATGTTATCCGCGTACACATTGACTTCATTGGGGATATCCGTGGTAGCCGCAGCATCCGTATAGAACCAGTCGACCCGCAGCTCTTCCGGTACCCAGTCCAGCATGCCAGCGGGAATCAACCTCTTGGTTTGGGGGCCGAGGGAGTGGCTGCCCTTGAACTGGTTGACCTGCATTTCCCGCTCTTCATATTTCAGCGCGTACTCGCGGAAGCCGCGCCCATCGGAGATCTGGCGGTTTTCGTTGAAGTAATCACTGATGGAGGTTTCGTCGTCGGTGTTGCGCAGGAACAGGCTGGTGGACTCCAGCTCGTGCTCGTCGGCGAAGCGTAAACCCAGGTTCAGGTTGCCGCTGATATCCACCGCATAGGTGGATTCGTTACGGGTGTCGGTGCGCTCTTCCGGGAAACCGTGACTGCGCTTGATGCGCTCCGTTTCCCGCCACTTGCTCTTGTAGGAGCCGCCGGCCAGGAAGCCCAGCTCCCACTGGTCACCGAAGTAGAAGCGGTTGCCGACGCTGCCCTTGACATCATAGTCGGGATCGAAGGATTCCTTCTCGACGGCGACATCCCGGTTCAGGTTCAGCGCCAGCTCACGGTTCAGCGCCTGGGCCGCCGCCTGAGCTTCTTGTTCTGTGGCGAACTCGTTGCCTTCTGCGATCAGTGTCTTGCGAATGCCCGACACACTCAGGTCACCCTTGAAGCGCTGCATGGCGGCTTTGATGCCGCCAGACAGGGCGCGGGTACCGTCGTCGGTGCCGAAAGTGTCATCGTCGCCGCCTTTATAGGTCAGCACATCACCGCCGGTTTCGCTGTTGAATCCGCCCCCCATCTCAATGGAGTAGGTGAGACTCTCGGGGATTCCCCTGGTGCGGATATCCACGTTGCCGCCACCGAAGCTGGCAGCCTGGTCGGCGGAGTAGCTCTTCTGCACCGCCAGGGACTCCACTACAGAGGTGGGGAAGAGGTCCAGTGGTATCACATTGCGGGTCAGATCCGGGGACGGCACAGTAGCACCATTCAGCGTGGTGCTTGAATAGCGTTCGCCCAAACCGCGCACATACACAAATTTGTCATTGACCAGAGACAGCCCGGACACGCGGCGCAGAGCTGCAGCCACGGTCGAATCGCCAACGCGTCCGATCATCTCAGAACCGAGAATATCGGTGACCACTTCCTCTTCCAAGCGCTCACTGACCAGCGTTTCTGCAGCACTCTGCAAACGCCCCTGAACCATTACTTCTTCGATTTGCTGGGCTTGCGGCTGGACATCGTCCATTTCCACTTGAGCCCAAACCTGCGGAGCTATTGTGGAGGCCGTGGCAATAGCCAGTACCAGCGGCGCTCTCTGAAAATTTTCTTTCTTAACCATTACCCAGGCCTCTTGTGTTCCTGTTTATCGCTGCAGTAGAAGCAAAGAGGGCGCCGGCTCCCGTTGCGAAGCGGCGCCCTTGCATCGGGGTTAACCCGCTTGCGACTTACTCAAACCACAGCGGCTGAGCGCGACTGCCTTCATGCAGACCGTAGGTCCAGCCCTGGGTCCAGTCACTGCCGTTTACACTCAGAGCGCCCAAGTAGGCGCGCTCCAGCGGTGAAACGGTCACGCCGGCTTGCGCATCGGCAGCTTCGGTGTAGAAGGCCGGTATTCCGCCCAGCAGCACGAAGCCAGTGTCAGCGTTAATTGTCGGGTCCACTGCACCGGAAATGGCGACGAACTGATTGCCGCTGTTTACGGCCCAGGTCTCCAGATCATCGGCACCAACCGGGCCACCCTTGGTCTTGTCTTCACAGGCGAAGATATTGGACGTGATAGCAACTTCAGTGCCGGTTTCCGCTTCAGCCAGAGTCTCATCACTCTCGACGCGCAGGCAGTAGTTACTGCCCTCCGCACCATTTTCATCGGCATTGAAGGAGGCGACGATCATGGAGTTGGTGATCATCGGATAGATACCTTCGCGGAAACGCCAGCCGGCACCCGGATCATGCGTACCTGCCGCCTGGGCAGAGACGATGCAGGTCAGACCGTCGATCACCGGGCGACTGTTGATACCCTGACCGATGATCTCGGCGCGCCGATCAGTTTTTGTGCCATCCGCCATGTCGTCGTAACTGCCGATGCCATCGGACTCGATACAATGGTTGCCGTCGGCTTCACTCTGGATCACCAGAGCATTGGTGATGCTGCCGCGGTAGCCTTCGTCGATATCGATGGAGTCGTCGCGCACATACAGGGCAACATAGTTCTCTACGTTTACGGCGCCCCCGAAGAACTCGATACCGTCGTCGTAAGTGGAGTAAGCCTGCAGGTTGCGAACGATAGTGCCGCTGCCGACAGCATCGAAAGCGACGCCGTTCAGTTCGTCACCAGCGGCAACCTGGGCACCGGTGTGCTTGACGCGTACGTAGGTCAGCTCACCGGAGCTGTCGGCGTTGTTGTCGCCGCCGTAGTAGGACGCCTCATCGTCGGTGGAACCTTCGGCGGCCACATGGCACTCGCCCGTAAGAGCCAGAGTACCGTCATCCAGATTGCCGGTGTAGGCACACTTGTTGGTGATACCAAAGCCGTTGATCACCATACCGCCCCACTGGGAAACGTCTTCAGCACCCACGGTACCCAGCACGTCGGTTTCGGAAGTAAAGGTGATCGGCGCGGATTCGGTACCGCGGGCAAACAGCTGGGAACCACGGTTAACTACCATGAAGGCGGAGCTGTCCTTAAAGGCGATGGTGGCACCGGCCTGAACTTCCAGTTTCACGCCATCGCCGCCCTTGGCGATGCCAGCCGCTTGCAGCTCCGCATTGCTACCGAAGCTCTCACCCACGAAAAGGCTGCCGTCAAAGATGTGGGCACCGCCGTTTGGCAGGGCCGAAAGGTAGAGATCTTCCGTCAGCGGGTTGGAGGAAGATACGAAGTCGGTGCCGTAGCGGCAGTTGGCGCCTTCCGGAGTACCCTGAACACCAGTGCTTTCAATAGTGGCACAAGAGTTGTTGGTGTCACCGCCCGGGTTGGTTACGGAGTTGTCAGTAGAGTTGTCTACAGTAGTCGGCTCAATATCGATACCACCGCTGTCACAACCAGCCAGCAGAGCGGCGATTGCGGCTGCCAGCAGCAGCTTGTTGTTTACTCGCTTCATAGTTCCCCCTAACGGAAGTTTTGCCTAATAGGTGTAATCGTGGGCAGCTAAAAATCTGTTTTTATGCTTCAGCTGTGCGTCCTGAATTTAAAAACGGATTTCCAGGGTGCCCTGAAACCGTGATTTTCTTGTTCGCCTTGGCGATTCGGACGCGAGGGAGTGTAGGAAGGGAATATTGCGAAATTGTTACTTTAGTGGGGTTTTCCCGAAAATTTTGAAATATGTTTCTGTGCCGACGGATTAATTACATTTTTATTGCAAACAGGTTTCAATTAACGACTGAACGGCAGACAAAGTGCTCAATAAAAACACAGGCCCTTTTTCTTCAACTGAATCTTGGTCGGGAAGTAGGGTGCGCCACGCGCACCATCTGGGGGGAGGCAAGAATAGCTCTTATTGGTGCGCACGGCGCACCCTACGTCAGTAGCTTCCGAGCAGGAACTGCTCGCCGTCGCTGTGGAGCCAGAGTTGTCCGCAGCCCTGCCCGCCCCTCTCCTCGGCCCAGTCCACCAACTGGTAGAAGACCTCGCGGGAAACCCGCGCCTCCAGACCGTTGCGGACTTCTATATAGGGGATCGGCTGGGGCGGATCGCCGAAGGGTTTCAGCTGCCAGGAACGGCCGCTGTCCAGTGGCACTATGTCGCCGGTATTGGTGGTAAACAGCAAGCACTCGCGCCCGGCCTCTTCTCCCCTGGCCACCTGGGTGGCGATAAAGGGCGCATCCTCCACCCGGATGCGCAGCTTCTCCACCGGGGTGACCAGAAAATAGTCATCGCCTTCGCGCTTGAGGATGCTGGCGAAGAGTTTCACCAGGGGCTGGCGCCGTATCTCGGTGCCCTCGTGGATCCAGCGGCCGTCGCGGCGAATGACCAGGTCCATATCCCCGCAGAAGTCCGGATTCCACTTGTGCACGGGCGGGTGGCCGCGGAACTCGCGCTGCAGTTGTTGCAGCTGCGCGAACAGTGTCTCAGCCAAATGAGAAGCCCTCAGCTAAATGATGAACCCTCAGCTAAAGGAGGACGTGCCGGCAGCCTCGCCGCCGGGGCGACCTTCTTCCTGGGAGCGGCGGCCGGAGATGTCGCCGATATGCACACCCACGTCCATGATGAACTCCATCAGCCCCTCGCGATCCTCGATCACGTCGGCGAAGGACTTGGAGTGGTAGAGCTCCACCGCGCCCTGCACCAGGGCCCAGTAGGTGGAGTAGTAGTAGTAGGCGGGCACCTTTTTCAGCACGCCCTGCTCCATACGCCGCTCGAACACCCGGTTCAGGGCCGAGGCGTTGGAGTTGCGGATGGCATGCAGCTCCTCGATCATCTCCGGGGCCAGGTTCAGGGCGATGATCTTCTCCTCCAGGCGCTGGAACAGCCGGTCCTTGGACGGGTCGGCCATACGCGATTCGAAGTAGGCCCGCGCCGGCGCGGTGATATCGCCCTGCTCGGCGGCCGCCAGCGCTGTCTTCAGGCGCTCGGTCAGGGACTTTTCGTAGTCCATCAACAAGCGCATGTAAATTTCTGTTTTTGAAATGAAATGCTTGTAGATGGTGCCCTTGCCGATATCCACCCGCTCGGCGATCTGCTCCACGGTGACCTTTTCCTCGCCGTGCTCCAGCAGCAGTTCCAGCGCGGCATCCAGGATGCGCTGTTCGCGGGCGCGAAAGCGCTGAACCTTCTCTTTTGCCTTGTCCATACTTCCGACCTTATCTATCCGTAAATTTGGAGACTGAAATTGACTATCCATTCATGAATGATAGGCAATTCATCCGGCTTGGGAAAGCAGATAGAGAAACCCATTCCATTTTGCGCCAGATCCCCATCCCTAATTTCCTTCCCCCTTTTGCCGATGGTGTCGCAATAGCCGCCAACCCAATCGATTTGTGACAGATAGATCACAAATATATTGCACGCAATAATTTATTATTGCACTCAAAATTAAATTTAACATAGATCCCGACAGACAAGGAGGTGCCTATAGATCACAAAGTCGACCAATAAATAAGCAACAAAAACCAATCCAACAATAAAGAAGAAGAGAACGGCTATGTCTGTTAACAATAAATCGGTGCTCGGCACCGCAGCCGCTGCACTGCTGGGCCTGGCGTTCCAGGTCGCCAGCGCCCAGGCGCCGCTTCCGGCGCACAACCAGGCCACCGACACAGGGCGCGAAATCATCGCCCCGGTGGAACCCAAATATGAGCCCCGACAACTGCGTACCCTGAGCACCGCACTGCTGGCCGCCTGCGATATGGACGGCTACGCACAGAAAACCGGCCAGGCGCTGGTGGACCATATCCTGCAGTCCGAAAGCAGCTGCATCGACAATCTCTATGACGGCAACGCCACCAGCTTCGCGTCTTTCAGCCGGCAGAAGATGATCACAGTCGCCGACGCCGCAGCACAGATGGCCCGCGGCTACAGTGCCGCCGCGGGCGATAGCAGAATCAACAAGCTCTACTACTTCCTGCGCGCCGGCTATTACATCGAGTACTACTATCCGGACGATGTACAGTCCTTCGACGCCAATGTGCAGACTGCGGTCACCGGTGCCCTGGACGATTTCATCGCCAATCCGGATTTCTACAGCGCCAGCAGCAGTAACGGCAGTGCCATCATCGACGCCATTGTCCTGATGGACAGTGCCAACGAGCAGGCCCGCTACCTGCCGGTGGTCAAGGAATGGCTCAGCCGCTGGGACCAGCAGTACGCCCAGCACGGCAGCCTGCGCGGGGCGATCAACGGTATCTTCACCATCCTGTTCCGCGGCCACTACGACTCCGCCTTTGTCGATGCCGCCGGCAGTGACCATCAGTTGATGCAGCTGCTGGGCGGATTCGCCCGCTCCGACTGGATGCTGGACAGCGAGGCGCTATTTATGCAGGAGAATGCCGCCCGCGAGCTGTCGCGCTTCCTGCAGCACACCTCGGCGCCCGCCTACGACACGGTGGTGGCCGAAGTGGGTGCCATCCTCGATCGCTACAGCATGAAGGGCACCGGCAGCAGTGTCTGGCTGGTGACCGCCGGCAATGCGGACTACTTCGGCCAGTGCGCCCGGTTCGATATCTGCGGCTTTGCCGAAGACCTGGAGCAGCAGGTCCTGGCCCACAACCACACCTGCAGCGCCAGCCTGAAGATCCGCGCCCAGGATATGACCGCCCAGCAGATGACCGATTCCTGCGGCAAGCTGGCGGCCCAGGAGACCTACTTCCACCAGATGCTCTCCACCAACTACAACCCGGTGGCGGACGACCTGAACGAAGACCTGGAGGTGGTCGTCTTCGACGACTGGAACGAGTACGACAGCTATGCCCCGCTCTTCTTCGGCATCGGCACCGACAACGGCGGTATGTACCTGGAGGGAGATCCGGCCAACCCGGACAACCAGGCGCGCTTTATCGCCCACGAGGCGGACTGGCTGCGCCCGGACTTCGAGGTGTGGAACCTGACTCACGAATACGTACACTACCTGGACGGCCGCTTCAATCTCTACGGCGGCTTTGGCGATGCGCGCACCGGCACCCACAAGACCGTCTGGTGGATCGAGGGCCTGGCAGAGTATGTTTCCAAAAAGGACTACAACGACGACGCCATAGCCCTGGCCCGCACCGGCCAGTACCCATTGAGTGAGATCTTCGCCAACGACTACAGCAGCGGCACCGACCGCGTCTACAAGTGGGGTTACCTGGCGGTGCGCTTTATGTTCGAGCGCCACCGGGACGACGTCACCCAGATGCTGGCCTATTTCCGCGCCGGCAATTACGACGGCTACCTGAACTACATCAACGCTATCGGCAGCGGTTACGACAGTGAGTGGCAGAGCTGGCTTACCCTGGTGCAGAGCACCCAGGACGGCGGCGATAACGAAGTCGAAAACAACGAGACAATCTCCAATCTCGGCGTAGCCACCAGGGGCGACGACCTGCACTTCTATATCGACGTGCCCGAGGGGGCCTCCCAGTTGAGTGTTGCCATCGACGGCGGCAGCGGCGATGCGGACCTCTACCTGCGTCACGGCGCCGAGGCCACGGACAGCGACTACGCCTGTCGGCCCTATATCGGTGGCAATACCGAGGTGTGCGATATAGACAACCCCGAAGCGGGCCGCTGGTATATCCGCCTCAAGGCCTATACGCCCTTCTCCGGGGTCAACCTGATGGCCAGCTACAATACCGCGGTGGATGCCTGTGCGACGGGAACGCCATTGGAGTACGGCTCCCTGGAACTGAATGCGGCCAGTTGTGTCGCCGGCAGCAATGGCATCCGCTACTTCTATGTCTATGTGCCGGAGGGTACCGCCAGCCTGGACTTCGCCCTTTCCGGGGGCGACGGCAACGGGGATCTGTACGTGAACGACGAGACCTGG
This sequence comes from Microbulbifer sp. SE14, assembly GCF_059834885.1. Taxonomy (NCBI): domain Bacteria; kingdom Pseudomonadati; phylum Pseudomonadota; class Gammaproteobacteria; order Cellvibrionales; family Microbulbiferaceae; genus Microbulbifer; species Microbulbifer sp. SE14. Next base: position 34,782 of record NZ_JCBAJA010000025.1, read on the forward strand.
GCCACTGCCTCTGACTACGACCAGGTTTCCAGTGGGCCGGACAATAACGAGAGCCTGAGTGTGGTTTCGCCGGATAGCGGTTGGTATTACGTTTCGGTGATCGGCGAGTTTTCCGATACGACGATTCGGGTCACTGCCAACTGATAGAGGATCGCGGCCATCCGCCGTTGGCCGCGATCGATCTTTAACGAATCTCCATAAAAAATCCCGGCACAAAGCCGGGATTTCTCATTGCCTGATCAGATGCCCGATCAAAAATCGTAACGGGCCACCAGGCTGAAGTAACGCTCTCCCACCATACTCTGGGTCAAGCCGTAATCCGGATTCAGCTCACCGGACTTGGTGCGCGTCTCGATAATATCCAGCGGTCCATCGTCGTTCAGCACGTTGTAGACGGTGCCCTTCAGCAGCAGCTCGCCATCGAACAGCGGCATATTGTAGGCCAGCGACATATCCAGCTGCCTGGACCAGGGCAGATTGCCCGCGGAGCCGCGCGGTGCCGGATCGCCCTTCTCGTCGTAGAAGGAAACTTCGCCGTAATACTGGCTGATACAGTCGCTCCAGGGACTGCCCTCGGCACAGCTGTCGACGCCCACCGGGTGCACGCTGAAGTAGTTCTTGGGCCGGCCGGATACCAGCGAGGTGACGAAACCGAAGGTCAGCCTGTCACTGATATCGTAGAAGCCGTTCAGCTTCAGCGCGTGGCGGTGGTCGTTGGGCAGGTCGCCGTAGCCGTGGTCCATCAGGTCGGCGTAATCGTAGGAGGTGGTCCAGCCGGGATCCGCCTGGTTGTTGTCGGTGCGCACCAGCCCCTCGGTGTTGCCGTAGCTGTGGGACCAGGTGTAGGAAGCATCGACGTAGAAGCGATCGGTCACCTGACCGCGCAGTGTGGTCTCCAGGGCCAGGTAGCGGCGCTTCGGCTCCGGCAGGGCCAGTTCACCGGCGGACAGCTTGACGTTGTCGGTGACACCATCGCCGTCGAAGTCGTAGCTGATTTCCACATCCTCGCCCGGGTTCATCAGCACGTAGTAGCTGCTTTGGCCGACATTATCCTCGATACCATTGGCCGCCAGGTAATTGCCCAGCACCGGCCCTATATCCGTATCCTCCACCGAGCGCTTCAGGTCGCGGTAGATGCCGCGCACGCCGAGCACCATATCGTCGAATACCAGTGTTTCGAAACCGAGGGTGAATTCGTCCGCGTACATGCCCTCCAGGTTGGCGCTGGCGATCAGCTCCGGCTCGACGATGCCCTGCTGGCGCACATAGCTGTGCAGCAGTTCGCCGCGGCTGGGGGAGCCGTCGGCCGCCAGCTCCGGGCGCCCGTTCGCATCCAGGTCACCGAGTGCGTAGTAGTCGAAGGTCTCGCGGGAATAGGAGCCCTGGGTGATATTCATATTCGCGGAGACCGGCTGGTAGTAGCGGCCATAGGTCGCAAACGCCTTGCTGTCGCCGTCGCCGTTGAAATCCCAGACCGCCTGGATACGCGGCGAGAAGCCGGTGTTGTCGACGAAGGCCTCGCCGCCGGTGACGGTGTTCTCGAACCGCTCGTAGCGGCCACCCAAATTGAGCGCGAGGGTATCGGTCACCTGCCAGGAATCCTGCAGGTAGAACGCCGTGGCACTGACGGTGGAGTCGGTACCGCGCACGCGGATGCGCCGCTCGACCAGCTCGGTGCCCGCAGGCTGCCTGGACGGATCGTTGACGTCCGCAGTGCGGATAGTCCACCAGCCGTGGGCGTCACCCGCGCCGTTCTGGTCTTCCTTGTAGAAGACATCCACGCTGTTGTAGTCGATACCCAGCTTGATCTGGTGGTCCAGCAGGTCGTAGCTCAGGTCCAGGCGCAGCTGGTCGCGGGTGTACTCCTCGTCGTAGATGGTGGAGTCGCTGTGGTTGCTGTAGCTGACGCAGGTCTCGCGGCAGTCGTACACGGAGGGCAGATCGCTGAGGGCGGAGTTGTAGACCTTTTCCAGGGTGCGGCCGGCAATCACGTCCAGGGACAGCGCATCGGTGAACTGGCCGTTGTAGTGCACGCCGTAGACCTGGCCGCCCTCGCGGCTCTTGGTCGTGCCCGAGTAATCACCGATATCGTTGGTGCCCGGATCGTAGGTGAAGCTGTCGTACTCACCGTTCTCCTCGTTGTTGATCGCGGTGAAGTCCAGCGCGTGCTTTTCATTCACGAACCAGTCCACCTTGACCAGCCAGCGATCCTCCTCCCGCACCCGGTCGTAGAAACTGGAACCGAAGGCCCACTCGTCCCTGGTTTCCCGCGGCGCGAAGAGCGCATAGAAGAACGCCTTGTCCTGCACTATCGGGCCGCTGGCCCAGACCTGCGCCTCGGTAAAGGTGGAGGCATCGCGCTCGTTGTTCAGCACATAGTCACCGGAGCTGCTGCGCACAGAATCGTGCTGGCTGCGCAGCGAATCCGGATCCATGCGCAGCTGGGAGCCGAAGCGGAACTCGTTGTCGCCGGACTTGGACACCGCATTGACAATGCCGCCCAGGGCGCCGCCAAACTCCGGATCGATTGCACCTGTCTTTATCTGGGTCTGGCTGATCGCCTCCCAGGGCAGCGCGATGGACCCCAGGCCCGTCTTGATATTGGAGACATTCAGGCCGTTCAGATAGTAGCCGTTCTCCGCCGAGGAGGCGCCGCCGAAACTGGATGCGCCGTTGAAGTTGGAACCGCCCGGCTGCACCACCCCCGGCGCCAGTTGGGCCATGGCCTCGAAGCCGGTGTTTACCGGCAGCGCCTCCAGCTTCTCCTGGGTAATCACTACCCCTGCGGTGGAGGAACCGGTATCGATGCGGCGCAGCATGCTGCCGGTGACTTCCACCACCTCCATCACCTGGCCGGCGCCCCCGGTTACCACCAGGGTGCCGTCGTAGATCATCGACTGGCCCACGCGCACCCGCACATCCTCGGCCTGCGCGGGCCTGTATCCATCCTTTTCAAACCGGATCTGGTACTCCCCCACCGGCAGGTTGCGCAGGTTGTACTCGCCCTTTTCATTACTCCGAACGGTACGCACCAGTCCCTTGCCGATATGGGTGACGGTGATGGACGCATTGGCGATCACCTCGCCGCCGGCACCTGTCACCTGTCCTTTGAGTGAACCGCCCGAGGTGTCGGCGGCCATGGCGAACTGACTTCCCAGGCTGGCACTGATCGCCAGTGCCAGCAGACTTTTTCTTATTTGCATCGTCTCTCTTCCCTTGGTCGAAGTTGGCTATTTATTATTCAGCACGCAAAATATCTTTGCGCACAAAGGCAAATTAAACATATCTTGTGTACAATAACAACAAATAAGCGATAAGAGAGCGGAGGCAAAAATGCTGGAGGGAAACACGGCTGTCGCGACACCGGCGTCGTCGACAGAGAAAACCGGGGGGCGCGGTTTCAGCCGCAGCTTCTACCTGGCCAACGCCATGGAGATCTTCGAGCGCCTGGCCTGGTACGGCTTCTTTACCCTGTCGTCCCTGTATATGAGCAGCCCGCAGGCAGAGGGCGGCCTGGGCTTCAGCGACGGCCAGCGCGGCTTCCTGCAGGGGGCCATTCCCTTCCTGCTCTACCTGCTGCCGGTATTTACCGGCGCCCTGGGAGACAGGTACGGCTATCGGCGCATGTTCCTGCTGGCCTTTGCCATCATGACGCCGGCCTACTACCTATTGGGCCAGGTGCGCGACTTCTGGGCCTTCTTTGCCGTGCTGCTCGTCGTCGCCCTGGGCGCGGCCACTTTCAAACCCCTGGTGGTGGCCACCGTCAGCCGCACCACCGGCGACCGCAACCGCGGCCTCGGCTTCGGCATCTTCTACACGATGGTGAATATCGGCGGCTTTGTCGGGCCGCTGGTGGCGGGGATGATGCGCGCCGTCAGTTGGGACAGGGTGTTCGCGATGGCGGCGCTGTGGATCGCGGTGAACTTCGCACTGCTGCTGTTCTACCGCGAGCCGGTGACATCCGGCGCGGCACCGGCACGGCGCCCGGTACTGCTCGAAATCGGCGCGGTGCTGCGCAATCGCCCCTTCGTGGTCTACCTGCTGCTGATGTCGGGTTTCTGGGCCTGTTACAACCAGATTTTTATCACCCTACCGCTGTATATCCGCGACTTTGTCGATACCGGTCCCCTGCTGACCTGGCTGCAGGGCTGGTCCCCCGCTCTCGCACAGGCAGTATCCACCGGCGGATCCGACCAGATAGGTCCGGAATTTATCACCGCGTTCAATTTCGCCAGCATCCTGCTGTTGCAGATCGCCATCAGCAGGCGCTGCGAGCGGCTGCCGGTACTGCCAGTATTGATGGGCGGCACCCTGCTGCTCGCCGCCGCTTTCCTGTGGGTCGGTTTCGGCCCCCTGTTCGGCGGCGCCGGCCTGGTCGCCGCGGTGCTGGTTTTCTCCCTCGGCGAGATGCTCGCCTCCCCCAAGAGCCAGGAATACGTGGCCGCGGTGATGCCGCGGGACAGGGCGGCGATGTTTATGGGCTACTACTTCCTGTCCATGGCCCTGGGCTTCCTACTGGCCGGATTCCTGTCCGGCTGGGGCTACGGCACTTTGGCAAAGGACTGGGGCCGGCCGGACCTGATGTGGGGCGGCTTCGCCCTGCTCGGGATCGCCACCGCCGCCGGCCTGCTCTGGTTCGACAACTCCATGGCCAGGCAACTGGCCGCACAGGGAGAGGTTCAGCGATGAAGCGCATTCAGCAATTGCGCGAGCAGTTTTCCGGAGCCGGCATAGACGGCCTGCTCGTGGCCAGCATGTCCAATATCCGCTACCTGAGTGGCTTCGCCAGCGACGAGTGCGGCGTGGCACTGGTGCTGATCGGCAAACGGAAAAAGTACCTGATTACCGACTACCGCTTCGGCGAGCAGGCACGGGAGGAGTGCCCTCATGTAGAGGTAGTGGTGCGGGACAGGGCCCGCCAGGGCCTCGGCGACCTGGTGCGGGAGCTGGCGACCGGCTGCGGTATCCGCCGGATCGGCTACGAGCGCGAACATTTCCCACACGGCCGCTGGCTGGACCTGGCTGCAGAGCTGGATGCGCTGGAACTGACACCGGTCCGCGGGCTGGTGGAACTGCAGCGCCGGGTCAAGGACAGCGAAGAGCTGGACTCCATGCGCCGCGCCGCCGCCATCGGCGATCGCGCGCTGGACCACCTGCTCGGCCTGCTGCGCCCCGGCATGACGGAGAGGGAAGCCGCGGTGGAGCTGGAATACGCCCTGAAACGCTCCGGCTCCGAGGGCCTCGCCTTCCCGACGATTTTTGCTTCCGGGCCGCGCAGTGCTCGCCCCCACGGTATGCCGAGCGACCGGCCGCTGCGCCGCGGCGACCTGGTCACCGCCGACTTCGGCGCGGTGGTAAACGGCTACCGCTCGGACATGACCCGAAGTTTCGTCCTGGGCAAGGCCGATCCGAAGCAGCGCCAAGCCTACCAGCTGGTGCGCGCCGCCCAGGCCCTGGGGGTGGAATCGGTGCGCGCCGGCGTTCCCTACAGCCAGCCGGCCGACGCAGTGGCCCGCTTCCTGGCCGGTAGTCCCTATGCCAAATATGCAGGCGAGGGTCTGGGCCACGCCTTGGGGTTGGATACTCACGAACAGCCCTATCTCGCATCCAGCTGCGACGAACTGTTGCAGGAGAATCATGTAGTCACCGTGGAACCGGGAATCTATATCCCCGGTTGGGGCGGCGTGCGTATCGAGGACGATGTGCGGGTTACCGAGTCCGGTACCGAGCTGTTGACCAAATTCACTCGTGAACTGATCGAGCTGTAGCAATACCGACCATCGGGCGAACCTTGTGTTCGCCCGCCGCAGCCGACGCTCAACCGAAACGTGGAGAATAAACACAATGCGCAATCTGCCCGGGATATTTTTCCTTTGTTGCAGCCTATTAATCAGTGCCTGCGACACACCGCCGGAATCTGCCGGCCAGAGCCTCTACCAGCAACTCAACCAATTGCCCGGCGTGGAGGTCGCGCGGGTAAAGTCGCTGGACGGCTTCACCCAGGGTTACCAGTTGTGGATCGAACAGCCGCTGGACCACCGGAACCCCGCCGCCGGCAGCTTCAAGCAGAAAGTCTACCTGTCCCACCTGGACAGCGCCCAGCCGGTGATACTGGAGACCGAGGGCTACTGGGTGCGGGACTTCCCGCAGAAGGAACTGGCGGACATACTGCGGGCCAACCTGATAGCGGTGGAGTACCGCTTCTACGGCGATTCCGTCAATGAAGGGGATATTCCCTGGCAGTACCTGACTGTCGAGCAGGCCGCCGCCGACCACCACCGCATAGTGACGCTGTTCAAAAGACTCTATTCCGGGCCCTGGGTCAGCAGCGGTTTCAGCAAGGGCGGCGAATCCGCACTGATCCACCGCCGCTACTACCCGGAAGACGTGCAGGCGACCGTCGTCTACGACGCGCCGCTGATACTCAGCACCGAGGACAAACGGGTGGATCAGTTTATCCGCAACAGGATCGACAACAGCGGCCAGTGCGGCCGGGAGCTGGTGCGTTTCCAGCGCGAATTGCTGGAGAGGCGGGATGAACTGATCCCCGAACTGAAAGCGCGCGCCATCGAAAAGGAACTCACCTTCTCCATCGGCGAGAGCAAGGTACTCGAGTACGCCGCCCTGGAATACACCTTCAGCTTCTGGCAGCGCGGCCAGACCTGCGACGAGATTCCGCCGGGAGGCGCGGCGCCGGCGCTGATGCTCGAGCATATAGAAGGCGGCGGCGGCTTCTGGGTCTACAGCGACCAGGGAATCGAAGCGTTGGAACCCTCCATGTACCAGCACCACACCCAGTTGGGCTACTACGGTTTTATGACCCGGGACCTGGAAGACCTGCTGCAGCTGGCACCCCAGCCGAGCAACCTGGAGTTCGCCCCCAAGGGCGTGCCCATCGAGTTCGATCCCGACTTCACCCCGGGCCTGATCGCATGGCTGCAAGAAAACGGCCACAACACCCTCTACCTCTACGGCGAGCGGGATCCCTGGTATGCGGGCGCGGTGGATCACGGCAATTTCACCAACGCCTTTACCCTGGTGCAGAAAGACGGCCACCACCTGAGCCGCATCCGCCAGCTGTCGGAAGAGCAGCGAGAGCGGGCCTATGATGCCCTCAGCCGCTGGTTGAAGATACCGGTCAATCGCAGTTAGCGCCAAGGGCCGCTATCATGGCGGCACAATAAAAACCCAGGTGACATGATGAAAAGAACCATTGCCCTGCTGGCACTCCTGATTATTCCCTGCACCCAGGCGGCGGAGCCGCGGCCGCCGTCCCGGATTATTGCCGAGGCCCCCGCCGAACACTGGCGGCCGGCCGACCCGCAAAATACCCTCTACCTGGACCTGGAAAACGGCCGGGTGATTATCGAGCTGGCGGAATTCATGGCCCCGGGACACGCCGCCAATATCAGGGCACTGGCCCGCGAGCAGTTCTACGACGGGCTCAGCGTCTATCGGGTGATCGAGGGTTTTGTCGCCCAGGGCGGTGATATGGACGGAGATAAGCCGACAGGGAAAGGCAGGCGCACTATTCCGGCGGAATTCTCCCGGAAAAACATCCCGGCGAATCGGTTTACTCCCCTGCCCGGCCCGGATGGCTATGCGCCGCAGACCGGATTTATCGACGGCTTTCCCGCGGCCCGGGATCCGCAGACCGACGAAACCTGGCTGGTGCACTGCAACGGCGCCTTCGCCATGGCGCGGGAACAGGATGTGAACAGCGGCGGTACCGAGTTCTATGCAGTTATCGGCCCGGCGCAGCGCTACCTGGACCGCAACACCACGGTATTCGGCCGCGTCCTCGAAGGCATGGAGGTGCTGCAGCAATTGCAGCGCGGTACAGAGGCGGGAGGGATTCTGGAGCAACCGGAGAACAACCGCATAGTGCAGCTGCGCCTGGCCGCGGACCTGCCGGAAAAGGAGCGCAAAAGCATCGAAGTGTTGAAGACAGATTCACCGAGTTTCGAGGAGCTGATCGCCGCGCGGCGCAACCGCCCGGAGGACTGGTTTGTCGCCCGGCCGGATTATGTCGACGTGTGCAGCGTTGGAATTCCCACCCGCTAAATAAACCCGCCCCAGGGGCGAACGAACTTTTGTTCGCCCCGACAATCGGGCGCAGTTCAAAGCGCCATCCAATCGATGCTGCATCTTTTGAAAAGACTTGTCGATCTGCAGCCTCAAGCGACTTCACGGGGTGAGTTCTGATACGAATGGCACTAAGTTAAGCGCGCAGTTGGCACAATGTAAGGCCCTGCCGCCGGTGGCCGCCCGGGAAAAGCGCCTGCGGCTGGTAAACAGACCGATGAGGCTTTTTCCCGGGCGGCCACCGGCGGCAGGGCCGAGTCGGAGCCCTTGACTTGGCGGCATTCAGTTCTGATACCGCCCGTTTACCTCAACACCCGCAGTTTCCTCCAGGCCGCGAAGCCGAACAGCGCCATCAGTAACAGCAGCGCCGTCATCACCTGCAGGATCACGGCTCCTGCCCCCGCCCGCTGGTAGCTGAACCGCGGCAGTGCGGCCAGGTTGACGCCGTCCGCCGAGCGCTCCTGGAGAAACAGCAGCGGAAAGTAGAAGTCCCGCTGCAAGTCGCCGTGGTAGGACACTATCTGGTCCAGGTAGCGCTGGTAGGCGAGCGCGTCCGTGTCGGCCAGGCGCTGCAGCGCCATCTGCAGGCCCATGACCGGCGACAGCCAGCTCCAGTTCAGGCCGGCCCGGTAGTGCTCCAGCCGTTTTTCCCGGTAGGCATCCGCCTCGCCGGCCACCGCCTCGTCGCTGCGCTGCTGCATGGCGTAGTACCACTTCCAGTCGAATCCGTCGCCCAGGGGTGCTGTCTCAGCCCACTGCGGATGCTCGGCGAGGTAGGCGGCGAACTCCGCCCGCTTGTCTTTGTCCCAGCTGCCGTTCATGGACTCCCGCTGCTCCACCTGGGCGGCGATGGCCAGGCCCAGTTCCCCGCTGTCCATGCGCGCCAGGTAGGAGATCCCGGGGACCAGGAACGCCAGGGCGATCCACAGCGCGCTGTAGTAAACGAGGTTCTGGCGGCGGTTGCCGTTGAAGCCGATCAGCCAGGCCACCAGCGCGAACCAGAACAGCTGGTACAACACCAGGAGCGCGGCGACTGCGGCGAACCCGGCGGGATCGGCGATCCCCAGGATCAGGCAGGCGAGTCCCAGCACCGTGAGGTTCAGCGCGAAGAGCGCAGCGAAGCGCACCGCCAGGCGGGTGAAAATCAGCCTGCCCGGCGAGGGCGCGGACGCCGCGATCAGCGGCCAGCGCCGCGCCTGCTGGTCGTCGGCGACGATATTGACCGCGAGCACGCCGATCAGCAGTGGCAGCAGGTAAACCCAGATAAATCCCAGGTCCAGGCGCCCGGACGGGGCGCGCTGGTAGTTCTGCAGGGCGCTGTCGTTCATCTGCCCCTGGATCGCCAGCAGGCGCACGCGCATGCTGTTGTTGTAGTCCGCCCGCTGGCCGGGAAAGAGCGCGTTCCACGCAGTGGGCTGGTGCCGGGTGGGCATGGCGGTGTAGTAGCCCACCTGCCCCGCGGTGTACACCGGATCGCCGCTCTCCGCCAACACGTCCGACCAGTGCGCGCGCTGCTGCTCGAAGCGCTGCTCGGTAACCGCGAAGTCGGCGGCGGACTGTTTCAGGGCCTGGTGGCCGGCAAAAATGGCCAGCAGGCACAGCAGCCCGTAGAAGACCAGCAGTGCGCGGGTCACCGCCGAGCGGAAAAAGACCAGTGTTTCAGACTTCACCAGGTTCATGCTGTCCTCCTGCGAAAAACCACGATTGCTACAGCCGCCCACAACAGCGCCGCCACCGCCAGCAGGGCCAGCCGCTGCGGCGACAGGTCCAGGGTTGGGCGTCGGTACTCAAACGGGGCGAAGGCTTCCCAGTGGCTGCCGTCGAGCCGGGTATCTCTGTCGGTGTGGTAATCGAGCTTGCCGGCGTGGAGCCCGTTGAGCTCGCTGATCATGTCGAAACGGTAGGCCTCCGCCTGGCGCTCGAAGTCGTAGTAACTTTCCGCATCGGTGCCGGTGATCTCGGTGGAAAGCCTCGCCACCAGGGCGTAGGGCGATATCAGTGAAAGCCAGTCGTAGAAGCGGTCCTGCCGCCGGTAGGTGTCGATCAGCCCGCGGTAGTGCTCGTCGAACACCATGGTGCCGATGCGCTCGCCCTCCTGCATGACGATGCCCCGCCAGTTGACGGGCAGGTCCTCCACCCGTTCGACGCCGTAGCGGGCGAGGACACTCTCGCGGAAATCGTTGAAATAGGGATCGTCGGGATTGTGGGAATCGCCGATCCGGGCGATGGCGTTTTCCACCTGGATGTCGAAGGCCGAGCGCGAGGGCGCCGGGTAGACGACTTCGCTCACCGTGGTCAGCGTCCGCGGCACCAGCACCACCCACAGCAACCAGAGCCCCAGCGCAAACAGCAGGCTGCGGGCACTGGAGCGGCTGTGGTAGGACACCAGCAGAATGGCCAGTATCCACACCAGCCAGTAACCGAAGTAAAGCAGCAGCCCAATCCCCAGGCGCAGCCACACGTCGCTATCCGCCGCCACCGGCGAGGCGAGCACGAAGGCCCCCGCGATCACCGCCAGGAACGCCAGGTAGAAGGCACTGATCAACAGGAACACCAGTCCCTGGCCGGCGAGGAATTGCAGCGGCCTGACGCCCAGGCTGAGCAGCAGGTTGAAATTGCCGTTGGCGCGCTCGTCGCTCACCGCGCCGTGGGCCAGGGCAACCAGCACCAGCGGCCACAGCACCAGCACCAGGGTGGCCACCGACAGGTAGCCCAGCCCCAACTCGCGGGCGCTCACGGTGAACTGGCGCAGCCCGCTGCTGTTCTGCCGGTGGGCCTCCAGGAACAACACGTTGCCCACGTAGGGGTTGACCCCGGCATCGAGAAAAGCCAGCGGCGAGCTGAAGCGGAACGCCAGGCTGCCGTAGTGGGACACCCGGTGCGGGTGGCGGTCGGGCTGGGTGCGGAACAATTCGTCGTTGACCTCCTGCCAGTGGGCCTGGGTGGCGAAAAATGCCTGTTGCTGGTGCCAGTGGACAAAGGCCACCGCGGCCGCCAGCACCAGGCTCAGGGGCAGGAGAATCCGCAGGGTGCGGCTGCGCCACTGCCGCACCAGTTCGCGTCTGAAGATTGCACTGATCATGGTTAGAGCTTCCAGGTCACGGAGAGGTTGCCGTTGCGGCCGTCCAGGGGGGAGTGGATGGTGTCGGTGCCCGCCTGGGCGAAGTCGTATACGTATTCGGCGTAGCGGTCGAACAGGTTGTTGAGCTGCAGGTCGATCGCGCCCCAGTCGGTGGCGTAGCTGAAGTTGACCCCCACTCGCGTGTAGTCGCCGAAGCGGCCGCCGGCGTTGGCCTCGTTGACGTAGTAGCCACCCTGGCTGTCGAGGTGCAGCTTGGCGGTGAGCCTGGCGGTGAGGTCGGCGTCGGCGCCCAGGGAGGCGGTGTGGTCCGGCACCCCGCGCAGCTGGTTGCCGACGTTGGCGGCGTTGGCGCTGTCGGTCCTGACGATCGCGGTGTCGATCCAGCTGTAGTTCGCCCACAGCGACAGGCGCTGGTGGAGCTGCCAGTTCACCCCCAAATCCACGCCGCGGCGCCGGGTCTCGCCCACGTTGCGGGCGTCGCCGTCCACCACCACATATTCGTCGCTGGCGGTCTGCCCCCAGCGCGACAGCCGCCACTCCAGCGATCCACTCGGCAGCCAGCGCAGGCCGCCCTCCCAGCCGTCGTTGACCGACACTTGCCGCGCGCCGGTGTCGCCCGCGGTATAGGCACTGGCACCGGTCGGGTGCTGGAAGCTGCGGCCGCCGTTGGCGAACAGCGTCAACGCCGGCATGGGGCTGATGAAGAGGTTGAATTTCGGCTGGGCGATCCAGCCGAAATCGTAGATGTCGCCGTCGGCCTGCGCGCCATCGGCGGATGTGCGGGTGAAGTCCCCGTCGATATGGTCGACGCGATAGCCCAGGTTCCAGCGCAACCAGTCATTCGGCCTGTGCTCCAGCTGCAGATAGGAGCCGACCGAGTCAAAGCGGTAATCGAAGTCGCGGATCACCGCCGCCGAATCGCGCCGGCGGGTTTCGCCCCGGGTGCCGAAGCGCTGCTCGACGATGTCCTGGCGCTCGACGTCCAGGCCCCAGTTCAACTGCCACTGCTCGCCGAGGCGCCACAACAGCTCGCTGCTGAAACCGCTGTGGTCCTGATCGTCGTAGCGGTTCTGGACATCACCGCCGGCGCTGAAGCGCACCCAGCGCTCGCGCTCGAAGTTCTGCCGGTACAGCCGGGTCTGCCAGTCCAGCGCCGGCGTCAATGCCGTGTCGATATGCAGGCTCAGGTGCCCGACGGACTTCTCGCCGCCGTCGCGGCCGGCGTAGTCGGCGGAGGCGCGGGGATGGCGCCGCGCGGTGTCTTGGTCCAGATATCCCGGCGCATCCCCCTGGTAACCCGACAGCCTGGCGATCAATGCCGCCTGTGTGTTTTCGCCGACCTGGTAGGCCCAGCGGCCGGAGAGTGCGTATTTGCGCAAGTCCGTGTGGTCGCGGTAGCCGTGGGCCTCGCGGTAGCCGAATCCGTAGCTGTGGCTGAGGCGGCCGTCCTCCCAGCCGCTGTAGCCCTGCAGCTCCCTGCTGTCGTAGCTGCCCGCGGTTGCCTGCAGCACCGTCCCCACATCCGAGCGGGTGGTGACATTGTTGTTGCCGGCGATATTGAACAGGCCGTAGCGCGGGTCGCTGGTGCCCTTGAACACCTGGATATGGTCGATCATCAGCGGGAACAGCTGATCCAGTTCGGAATAGCCGCTGTGCAGGTTCGACGGGATGCCGTCGATCAGCAGCTTGGCGTGCGGGCTTTCCCCGTCGGTGGAAAAGCCGCGGATGGACAGGGCGGTATTGATGATGCCCTGGTTGAAGCGGTAGAAATAAACCCCCGGTGCCTTGTTCAGCAGCTCCAGGGTGTCGTTGACGTGCTCGTAGTCGAGCTGGTCCCGGCCGATCACGTCCAGGGCGCCGGCGAGATCCTCCCGCGCCTGCGCCGGCTGTTCGCCGATCACCACGACGGTTTCCAGGCCGGCGCCCTGCTGCTGTGCGGCGGCGACACCGGGCAGGGACAGCAGGGCCCCGGGGCAAAGGGTGCAGAGGAAGCGGGCAAGCGGTTTCATCTGCATCTCACACCTCCGCCAGGCCGACGGCCGGCGCCAGCTGTTCACCGAAGTAAATGCGCTCGACGTCCTCCAGGCGAATATCGGCCGTGGGGAAAACCGCCTTCAGTTCCCCCTGGCGCATCACGCCGATGCGGTCCGCCAGCAGGTGTGCGCACTGCAGGTCGTGGGTCACCATCATCACCGCACAGCGATTCGCCCGCAGTGTCTTCACCACTTCGATAAAATCGCGGGTGGCAACCGGATCGAGTCCTGAAGTGGGTTCGTCCATCAGCACCAGCCGGGCGTTTTTCAGCAGCGCAAAGGCGATCACCACTTTCTGGCGCATGCCCTTGGAAAACTGGCCCAGGTGCCTGCGGTGATCGGCGGGATTCAGCCCCACTGTATCTAACGCTTCGGCAATCGACTGCCGATTGAGGTGCAGCGCCGAGACGGCAGCCAGGTATTCGATATTCTCGATCGCATCCAGGTCGTCGTAGAGGCTGACGTTTTCCGGGATGTACATCAGGTGGCCCCGGCTGGACGACGTCGGCTCCAGCAGGCTTTCCTCACCCAACAGTGCCTCGCCACTGGTGGCGGGAGTCAGGCCCAGCAGCATTTTCACCGTGGTGGTCTTGCCGGCGCCATTGGAACCCAGCAGGCAAAAGACCTCGCCGGCGTCGATTGAAAAGGAAATCCCCTTGACCACGGGCTGGCCCCGGTAGGACTTGCAGAGATCGGTAACCTTCAGCATGTACATCCCCTGTTGGAAGAAAGGTGAGCGGAACCGCGGCCCGACTTTGGAACCCCCGTCGGACGGTGCCCGCGGCTGCGCTGAAGGATACGTTATATCATAGCTCAAATAAACCCCAGCGGATGCGCGCTCGTATTCAACTTCCATTCGGACTCCTGCCCGAAAGCACGCCACGCATTCCTCACTGCACATTTCTCACCAAGAGAAACGCGGGCAAGGACCAATACTGTTAAGTTAATCCTCCCGTAGGAGCCTGCCCTGCAGGCGAACAAGAGCGGAGCTCCGTCGCCGTTCGCCTGCAGGGCAGGCTCCTACAGAACGGCTTGGGACTAGAACCTGTCCACCGCCAGGGGCCGCAGATCCACTTCCGGCTCCCGCCCCGCGATCAGGTCGTCGACAATCTCCGCCGTCACCGCCGCCTGGGTCAGCCCCAGGTGCTGGTGGCCGAAGGCGAAGTAAATATCCTGCTGCCGCGGCGCACGGCCGATTACGGGAAGCGAATCGGGCAATGACGGGCGGAACCCCATCCAGCGCTTCGCCTCGCCCAACTGCAGCCCCGGAAGAATCGTCTGCGCATGCTCGTACAGGATATCCGCGCGGCGGTAATCGGGCTCGGCCTGCAACCCCGCCAGCTCCACGGTGCCGGCCAGGCGCAACCCCTCCTCCATCGGCGTCATCACGAAGGAGCGCTCGAAGGACACCATCGGCCGGGTCAGTTCGACATCCGGCTCGGGCAACATCAGGTGGTAGCCGCGTTCGGTATCCAGCGGCACCCGGTAGCCCAGCTGTTGCGCCAGTGGTTTTGACCAGGCGCCGGCGGCGACTATCACCCGGCGCGCAGAGAGGGTTTCGTTTTCCAGCAGAACGCCGGTGCGACCGTCGGCTTCGGGCTTCAGTTGCAGCACCTGGCCCCGCTCTATTTCTCCGCCGCTCTCGCGAAAACAGCGCGCCAGTTCCCGCACCAGCCGCAGCGGATTTACCGTGTGCGCGGTATCGGGAAAATAGAGGCCGCCGGCAACGGCGTCGCTCAGCGCCGGCTCGAGATCGCGCAGTGGTTCCGTATCCAGCTCCTCGACATTCACTCCATAATCGCGCAACAGCTTCACCGTGGCTTTGTTCGCCTGTCGGCCCCTATCCGTCTGATACAGGGTCAGGGCGCCGCGTTTGACCATCAGTTCCTGCAGCCCGGTGCGCGACAGCAGCCGCTCGAAGCTGGGAATGGAGCGGCTGTTCAGTTCGCGCAGGCTGGCCGCCGAGGCGCGCGCGTTGGCGGGCAGCGCGGCGCGGGCGAAGCGCAACAGCCAGGGCAGCATGTGCGGGAAATAGGACCAGCGGATCGCCAGCGGCCCCAGCGGGTCCAGCAGCAACTTCGGGATGGACAGAATCGTCCTGGGGTTTGCCAGCGGCAGCACCACGTCGGTGGCGAAGTGGCCGGCGTTGCCGGACGAACATTCCTCCCCCGGCGCGCCGCGATCCAGCAAAACCACCCTGTGACCCCGGCTCTGCAATCTTTCGGCGATGGCGGTGCCGACTATGCCGGCACCGACCACCAGGGTTTCCACTTCGCGCCTCATATATGGCTCCCGGCACCTGCATCGCCCCCGGCGATTGCCCGGAAGGCATTGCGGCTCTGGTTCTCCACGCCGTCTTCATGCACCACCACACAGTCCTCCACCCGCACGCCGCCATAGCGGCGGAACCGATCCACTTTTTCCCAGTTTACGTGCCGGCTGTGGAGGCTGCGCGCCAGCTCGCCCATCAGCATATCCGAGAAATAGATGCCCGGCTCTATGGTAAACGCCTGGCGGGGCTCCACCACACGCACCAGGCGCAGGAACTGGGCCCTGGGATCCCGCTCGAACTCGTCGCCGGCCGGGCTCTTCAGGTAGCCGCCCGCGTCGTGCACCTGCAGGCCGATAAAGTGACCCAGGCCGCAGGGGAAGAAGTAACTGCTGATACCCCGCTCGACAATATCCGCCGGCTCCAGCTGCACCAGGCCGAAGCGCGACAGCAGGTGGGCCAGGCGCAGGTGTGCGCGCCAGTGCAGGTCGGCGAAGTCCATGCCGATGCGCACCTCGTCCACCAGCGCGCGCTGCTCCTCGTCCACGGCCACGACCAGCTCCGCGTACTCGCCGCTGCGATAGGCGTAGCTGCGGGTGATATCGCTGGCGTAGCCGCGGAAGCCTGCACCGGCGTCGATCACCAGGGAGTGGATGTCCCGGGGCTGCATGCGGCTGCGGTCGGCGCCGTGGTAGTGCAGTATCGACCCGTGATGGTTCACCGCGACTATATTGGCATAGGGCAATTCGCATTCGAGCACCCCGGCGCCGCGCAGGTAGGCGTGGTGAATATCCAACTCGGTGCCGCCGTCCAGGAAGGCGTCGCGGGCGGCGTTGTGACCCCGCGCGGCGATCAGGTTGGCGCGTCGCAGGCAGTCGATCTCGTAGCCGGTCTTGTAGGCGCGCTGGTAGTGCAGCTCGGCGATCAGCCGCTTGGGGTTGACCTGCTCCGCGCCCAGGTCGCCGAGCAGTTCCGGAACATCACCGATATAGGCGGTGCCGCTCGCTATTGCCGGCAGGGCCGCCCTTATCTGTTGCGGCGACCTGGCCAGCACCACATCGAAGTGCTTGACCCAGAAACCCTCGGGGTCCTCCGGCGGCTTGTGCCAGTAGTCCTCCGGCTGGAAGTAGATCAGCCGCGGCCTGGCATCGCCCTCGATCACCAGCACCGAGTAGGGGTGCTCCAGCAGCGGCAGCCAGTGCTTGAAATGCGGATTGACCCGAAAGGGGTAACTGTTGTCATCCAGGAAAGGTGCACCGGGCGCGCCGGCGTGTATCAGGACGCGGTCGAAGCCGCTGTTTCCCAACGCCCGCGCGTGCCGCGCCCGCAGTTCGGCGATATGTTCGTGGTAAAGCAGGTCCAGGTTCATCGTAAAGCCTCAATTATTTTGTAACCGGTTTTTGTTGACAGCCTTCGCAAACTTTATTTATTGTACACAATAACAACTCAGCGAAAAGTGATTTCTTTACCGGCCCCGGCCCAACCGCCGCGGGCAATACCAATGATGAGGAAGTGTTATGCAGATCGAATGGAGCGGCGTTTTCCCCGCGGCGACCACCCAGCTCAACGCCGACGAGAGCCTGAATATCCCGGCCACCATGGAACACCTGGAAGTGATGCTGAATGCCGGTATCAACGGCCTGGTCATGCTGGGCACCGTGGGGGAGAACTGCTCTCTCTCCCTCGAGGAAAAGATCGAGGTGCTGGGCGCGAGCGTGAAGCAGGTGGCCGGCCGGGTACCGGTGCTGACCGGTGTGGCCGAGTACACCACCACCGGCGCCTGCGCCTTCGCCCGCGCCGCCAAGGAGGCCGGTGTAGACGGCCTCATGGTACTGCCGCCCATGTCCTACAAGGCCGACAGCGATGAGGTGGTCGCCCATATCCGCGCCGTGGCCGAGGCCACCGATCTGCCGGTGATGATCTACAACAACCCGGCCTGCTACGGCGTGGACATCTCCGCGGAAACCGTGGCCGAACTGGCCAGGGTGCCCAACATAGTTGCGGTGAAGGAATCCTCCGACGACCCGCGCCGCCTGACGGATATCGCCAACCTGGTGGAGGAGGATTTCGTGCTCTTCTGCGGCGTGGACGACCTGGCCCTGGAGAGTGTGGCCCTCGGCGCCCACGGTTGGATCTCCGGCCTGGTCAACGCTTTCCCCCGGGAAAACCGCCTGCTGTGGGACCTGGCCACCAGCGGCAACTACGAGGAGGCGCGCAAGGTCTACCGCTGGTACACCCCGCTGCTGCACCTCGATACCAAACCCAAGCTGGTGCAGTACATCAAGCTGGCAGTGCAGGAGTGCGGCTACGGCAGCGAAGTCTGCCGCAATCCGCGCCTTCAGATCGACGGCGCGGAGCGGGAAGAAGTGCTGGAGATTATCCGCAAGGCGATCGCCACACGCCCGGTAATTAAATAAGGACCACGGACTGTAGGAGCCTGCTTGCAGGCGAATAACCAAGGTGGCTACCTGCTCATATCCTTCGCCTGCAAGCAGGCTCCTACAAGTGTTCCCCCTCAAGGCAGGAACAAGGAATGACATTACATCCCGTACTGATCGCGGGCGAGTGGCGCCAGGCGGCCGGGGAAGGCCGCTTTTCCCCCGACAATCCCGCCACCCGCTCGCCCATCGACCAGCAGTATCCGGTCTCTGACTGGAGCGACTGCGACCAGGCGCTGGACGCGGCCACTGCGGCGGCGCGGGAACTGCGCCAGCTACCGGCGGAAAAGCGCGCGCGTTTCCTGGAGTGCTACGCCGACAAGATAGACGCGGCCAGGGACGAAATCGCCACACTGGCCAACCTGGAAACCGCCCTGCCGGTGGCCCCACGCCTGGCGGAAGTGGAACTGCCGCGCACCACCAACCAACTGCGCCAGGCCGCCGCAGCCGCGCGCGAGGGCTCCTGGGCCCAGGCCACCATAGACACTCAGCTGGATATCCGCTCGCAACTGGCCCCGATGGGCCCAGTTGTCATCTTCGGCCCGAACAACTTCCCGCTGGCATTCAACGGCGTCTCCGGCGGCGACTTCGCCGCGGCCATCGCCGCCGGCAATCCGGTGATCGCCAAGGGTCACTCCGCCCACCCGGGCACCTGCCAACGGCTGGCGGAACTGGCCCTGGCCGCGCTGGTAGAAACCGGGCTGCCCGTCGCCACGGTGCAGCTGATCTACGCCACCGCGAAGGAAAACGGCCTGCGCCTGGTCAGCGACCCGCGCACCGGCGCCAGCGCCTTTACCGGCTCCCGCCCGGCGGGCTTGGCCCTGAAGCGAGCAGCGGACGAGGCCGGCAAGCCCATCTACCTGGAACTCTCCAGCATCAACCCGGTGGCGATACTGCCCGGCGCCCTGGCCGAGCGCGGTGCGGAAATAGCGCGGGAATTCGCCGACAGCTGCCTGCTGGGCACCGGCCAGTTCTGCACCAACCCCGGCCTGGTCATAGTGCCCGCCGGCGAGGAGGCAGAACTGTTTGTCGCCCGCGCGGCGAAACTCTTTGACCAGGCTCCGGCGGGCACCTTATTAGGCGCCGGAGCCAAATCCGGCCTGGCCAGCGCCATCGCAACCCTGCACAGTGCCGGCGCCATGCCGTTGACCGGCACAGGGGGCACGGACAGCGGCCGCTACTGCCTGCCCAACACGCTGCTGCGTGTCAGCGGCGAGCAGTTCCTGCAACAGAGCCACAAATTGCAGACCGAGGCCTTCGGCAATGCGGCGCTGGTCGTCGTGAGTGAAAATAGCCAGCAGACCCGTGCCATCCTGGAATGCCTGGAGGGCAATCTGACCGGCTGCATCTATTCCCATAGCGGCGGCGAAGACGAGGCCGACTACGCACTGCTCGAACCGCTACTGCGGGACAAGGTCGGCAGGCTGCTGAACGACAAGATGCCCACCGGGGTGGCGGTATCCCCGGCGATGAACCACGGCGGCCCCTACCCGGCCAGCGGCCACGCCGGCTTTACCGCGGTGGGCATACCGGCATCGCTGCGCCGCTTTGCCAAGCTGGAGTGCTACGACAATGTGCGCCACCACCGGCTCCCGCCACTGTTGCAAAACCAGAATCCAGGTGCTGCCTGGCGGCTGATCGACGGCAGCTGGACCCAGCGCAGTATTCTGTAATACTCACAGCCACCGCATGCGGCGGCTGACAATGATGCGAATTAGCGGAAGAATAAGAAAATAAACTGGAGAAATTCACCGTGCACAGCATTGAGGTTATCGATTCCCATACCGGCGGCGAACCCACCCGCGTGATCGTCAGCGGCGGCCCGGACCTGGGCTCTGGCAGCATAGCGGAGAGACTGGAAAACTTTCGCCGCGACCACGACCAGCTGCGCACAGCCCTGGTGCGCGAACCGCGAGGGTCCGATGTCCAGGTAGGCGCCCTGCTCTGCGAACCCGTCGACCAGGGCTGCGCGGCCGGGGTGATCTTCTTCAACAACGTCGGCTACCTGGGCATGTGCGGCCACGGCACCATCGGCCTGGCGGTGACCATGGCGCGGCGCGGCCTGATAGGCCCGGGCGAACACCGGCTGGAGACACCTGTGGGCGAAGTGTCCTTCGTATTGCACAACAACCACCGGGTCAGCATCGACAATGTGCCCAGCTACCGCTATCGGAAATCTGTTGCCGTGGACGTGGATGGTTTCGGCACGGTGCGTGGAGATATCGCCTGGGGCGGCAACTGGTTTTTCCTGGTGTCCGAACACGACCAGCTGCTGGACGCCGACAAAATCGATGCCCTGACCGACTACTGCTGGCGCATCCGCCGGGCCCTGGAGCGCGACGGCATCACCGGCGAAAATGGCGGCGAGATAGATCACATAGAACTCTTTGGCCCGCCCTCCGACCCGGCAAAAGCAGACAGCCGCAACTTCGTCCTCTGCCCCGGCAGGGCCTACGACCGCTCCCCCTGCGGCACTGGCACCAGCGCCAAGCTGGCCTGTCTCTATGCGGACGGTGTGTTAAAGGAGGGCCAGATATGGAAACAGGAAAGCATTATCGGCAGCGTCTTCGAGGGGCAGGTGCGCGTCGACGGAGAAAAGATCATTCCCACCATCACCGGCAGCGCCTATATCAGTGCGGAAACAAAACTGGTGCTGGAGCCGGAAGACCCGTTCGTGCACGGCATCAACGGATAACCCAGGAGCCGGAAATATTAGCTCCCTCTCCCGCTTGCGGGACAAATTTGAAGGGATCAAATTTGGACACCGAAAGCGCCCGAAGGGTGCGCGCCATGGGGAGCGCGCATCACTGGGGCCAGGGGAGAGGGCCAACCCCCGCGCTACGAAGCCAACTTATTGCTGTTCAGGTAATCAATCATCCGCGAAACCGCTTCCCGCTGCTCGCGGATATGGTGCGACAGCGCCTGCCGCGCCCCCTTCCAGTCCTGAGCCAGCAAACACTCGATAATATCGCAGTGCTCCTGCGCCATTTCCCGTTTCACCTTCTCGTCGATCACCGCGTAGTTGAACAGCGCATTGTAAAAGGGACTGTAGCGGGCAAAGAACTCGCGGATATAGCGGTTGCCGCAGCGCTCTATCCAGTAGTCGTGCAGGTCGAAATCCAGCCGGGATCTATCGCTGCCGCGCGCCGGGCGGTTGGCCTGGAGCATTTCCCGCAGCTCGCCCTCGTCAAAATGCCTGCGGGCCAGATCCAGGGCCTTCAGCTCCAGCATCTCGCGGATCTCCAGGTAGTCGTGCATATCCTGTTCGCTGAAGGCCCGCACCCGCCAGCCGCAGCGCGGCACATGCTCGATCAGGCCGGCGCCCGCCAGGCGGGAGAAAATCTGCCGCACCACCGTGCGCCCGGCACCGTACTTTTCCGCGGTGGCCTGCTCGCGCAGGTACTCGGTGTCCTGCTGCAGGCTGCGGGCGATCACATCCTTGCGGATCTGCTCTTCCAGGTTCTTTTCATAGGCCGCCGGCGCCGGCGTCTCCACCTTGATTCCCTTGACGGCATCCGGCACCACTTCCAGGCGGCCGTTCTCCTTGCGCCGGATAACGCCCTCCTCCACCAGTTCGTCGATCGCGTGGCGCACCGGTGTCAGGCTCACCTTGTAATGCTCGGACATGGCTCCAAGGGTGAGTTTGTAGGGCAACCTGCCCTGCGCCTGCAGCGCTGCTTTGACATCGGTCTTGATAAATTCGGTAATGGTCATAGCGCCAACTGTTGCTATTATCCCCGCGCTGGAACACGCCCGGGCAGTGTTCCATACTATTGGACTGATTTTTTTGGAATAACAGGCAGTATCGCCCATGTTGGAAAAGCTGAGCAAGCTACTCGATGTCGAAGAGCTGGACCGCAACCTCTTTCGCAGCCGCCACCACGTGGAAAACTACCGCAAGGTGCTCTTCGGCGGCCAGGTACTGGGCCAGGCCCTGATGGCAGCCAGCCGCACCGTCGAGGAGCGGCTGCCCCACTCGCTACACGCCTATTTCCTGCGCCCCGGCAGCAGTGAACTGCCGGTGATCTACGACGTGGACCCGATCCGCGACGGCGGCAGCTTTACCACCCGCCGCGTGGTGGCCAAGCAGAAGGGCCGCGCCATCTTCAATATGTCCGCCTCCTTCCAGATCCGCGAGCCGGGCTTCGATCACCAGGTCGATATGCCCACCAGCGGCATTCCCGAGCCGGAGAGCCTGAAGAACACCCAGCAGCTGGCCCAGGAAGCGGGACTGGTCAGCCCCCAGCACGACCAGCGCCGCTTTATGATCGACTTCCGCCCGCTGGATCCGCACAGCTACTTCGGTGCCGAGGTGCGCGAAGCCCGCTGCATGTTCTGGCTGCGCGCCGAGGGCGAGATGTCCGACGACCCGCTGGAGCACCGCAGCGCCCTCTGCTACGCCTCGGACATGGCCCTGCTCGGCACCGCCCTGCAGCCCCACCCCATCTCCCTGTTCGACCCGCACCTGATGCCGGCGAGCCTGGATCACGCCATGTGGTTCCACCGCGAGTTCCGCGCGGACGAATGGCTGCTCTACGTCACCGACAGCCCCTCCGCCAGCGGCGCGCGCGGCTTCTGCCGCGGCCAGATCTTCACCCGCGAGGGCGTCCTGGTGGCCTCCACCGCCCAGGAGGGCCTGATCCGAAAAATAAAGTAAATCAGTGGTTTACAGCGGGGAATTGGCTGATATAATGCGCCCCGCTTCGCTGATGAAGCACTTCAAATGTCGGTGAGTAGCGCAGCCTGGTAGCGCACTTCGTTCGGGACGAAGGGGTCGGAGGTTCGAATCCTCTCTCACCGACCATTTTCCCGCTCTCCTCCGCCATCCGGCAGTTTTTCTTCCAGACTTGAATCCCCACCCGGGGCACCGTTACGCTTGTCCGCTGTCCAATCTGTCTCAAGTTTCCGGATAGGCGTTTCTATGCTGTTGCGATCGGTTGTCACCCTTCCTCTCCCCCTCCTTGTCCTGCTCCTGCCCCTGGGTGCGCTCGCGGACAGCTACAAGCTGCTCTACCGGGCCGAACTTGACCCCGAGTCCGGCATGGCCGAGGTGGAGATAAGGCTCGAGGGTGAGACACTGCCCCGCAAGCTGTCCCTGAACCTCTCCTCCGGCCGCTACTCTGATCTGCAGAGCGAGCAACCCCTGGAAGTAAGCGAAAAGCGGGCCGTGTGGCGCCCGGAAGGCACCAGCGCGAGCCTCAGCTACAAGTTCGCCATCAACAACCGCAAAGACAGCGGCAGCTACGACTCCCGTATCACCAGAGACTGGGCGATACTGCGCAGCGACAAGCTGATACCGTCGATGTCGGTATCCGGCAAGGGGCGCTCCAGGGCGGAACTCCAGCTGGTACTGCCGGAGGGCTGGTCCTCGGAACTGCCCTATCCAGAGATCGAAGAACACCGCTACAAGCTGCGCGACCCGGGCCGCCGCTTCGTGCGCCCCAAGGGCTGGATGATCGCCGGCAAGATCGGCAGCCGCCAGGACATCATCGCCGGCATCGACGCCAAGGTGGCCGCGCCCCTGGGTCAGGACATCCACCGCCAGGACACCCTCGCCTTCCTCAACTGGAACCTGCCGGAACTGGTAAAGGTATTCCCAAAATTCCCCAAGCAGCTGCTGATCGTCAGCGCCGACGATCCCATGTGGCGCGGCGGCCTGTCCGGCACCCGCTCCCTGTTCATGCACGCTGACAGGCCCCTGATCAGCGGCAACCGCACCAGCAGCACCATCCACGAACTGGTGCACGTGGCGACGGGCATCAGCGCCGGAGACAAGCAGAGCGACTGGATAGTAGAGGGCCTGGCCGAGTTCTATGCCGTGGAAATCCTGCGCCGCTCCGGCGGCATCAGCGAGCGCCGCTATGACGAGACCATGGACAAACTGGCCGAATGGGGCCGCGAGGCCCCCAGCCTGCTGGTCAAACGCTCCTCGGGCCCCATCACCGCCCGCGCCGCCGGCGTGATCCGCCAACTGGATGAAGAGATCCGCGAGGCCAGCGGCGGTGTGGCCAGTATCGATGACGTAGCCCGCGGCCTGGCCGAGAAGCGCGGTGAAGTGACCCTGGAGAGACTGAGGAAGCTGGCCGAGGAAGCCGCCGGCCGCCCCGTCGAAGCCCTGGCCATAGAGAACCTGCGCGACGAAGACGCATAAGCGGCCAAATTGCAGGCAAAAAAAAGCCCTGACGACGGGGGGGGGGAGAGCGTCAGGGCCAAGACCATTAGGAGTGAAACTTGGAGGATTTCATCCTTACCACACAGCGGGCGACCACCTAGCGGAGCGCCCTACCGGCGTTACTGAGCACGTTTGGGGGAGGTCGTGCTAGCCAGTTACAGAGAAGTATCGAACAAGGCCGCCAGATTGCCAGCCGGCCCCCAACAGAAATTTAGAACGATTGGAAATAGTTTCGGCGAATCTCAAGCAAAAAGTTATTAGACCGCCGATTTTTGTATAAAAAATCGGCACCCCTCCCCTCTCAAGCTAAGCCCCCTTATCTCGCCCCAACCCGAAACTCCGAAAGATTAGCGCCCCTCTCCCGTTTGCGGGAGAGGGGCCGGGGGAGAGGGCGCCTGCCGAAGCCTCGCGGCCAATACGCTTCCCTTCTGTACCAGCCACCACAACTCCGCTTGACTAATCCCGGGCAGTCTCTAGAATAGCGCCCTCTTACACGCCCAACCGCGCGTAAGTATAAGAAAATGCTGGGATTTTTCGATCCAATCCGCTAGAATCCGCGGCGTTTTCACTTCCGCTCAGCGCGGAATAAAGGCTAGGTGGCAGAGTGGTCATGCAGCGGACTGCAACTCCGTGTACGCCGGTTCGATTCCGACCCTAGCCTCCATTTTCCCCATCGCCGACCTGCCCCCTGTGAAGTCCGGCGATCAGCGAGGGCCCGATCCAGGTATCGGACTCAATCAGAGAAACCCTCGCACACCTCCCCGCCCGGGTGGTGGAATCGGTAGACACAGGAGACTTAAAATCTCCCGGCTTTACAGCCGTGCCGGTTCAAGTCCGGCCCCGGGCACCACATCTTCTGAGAG
This sequence comes from Microbulbifer sp. SE14, assembly GCF_059834885.1. Taxonomy (NCBI): domain Bacteria; kingdom Pseudomonadati; phylum Pseudomonadota; class Gammaproteobacteria; order Cellvibrionales; family Microbulbiferaceae; genus Microbulbifer; species Microbulbifer sp. SE14. Next base: position 59,724 of record NZ_JCBAJA010000025.1, read on the forward strand.
TTCCCCTGCCGCTATTTTGGCACACCTAAAGGTCCTCAGGTTTCACGCCACCTCTGAACAAGTGCATTTTTCTATCTATCGCGTAGCGGAAGTTGCCTGCCTCGCCTTCTCCGCAACTTTTTTGGATCAATTTCGCCTGGAAGTAACGCGCCGCTCGCCCACAGAGCTCCGGAGTCCCCCAGCACTCACTTCCTTCATTCTTATCAACTCACAATTCCCCATGAATAGATGCCGAGAGAGTTGCGGGGCTCTGGCGATAGGAGCCTCGCCGAAAAGCTTTCAGCAATGAATTCACCGCACACCCCTAAAATAGCGCCATGAGGGTTAAGGCATGCTGGGCTAGACGCCAATTTAGACGAGGAAGAGCGAACCTCACCAACTCCTATACTCGAGGTAACAGCCACCGCAACTGTGACCGGATGCAGCAAACGGAGTTAGACACCATGGCAACAATCACCTGGGCATGCCTAGAATGTGGCAAGGAGAGCCTGAAGCCAATCAATGTCGGAGATGAAAATGCGGCAAAGGCCCTGATCCGGCAATTGAGAGAGGACTTTGACAACGGGCAGCACCTGTTTATCTGTGCCGTAGAGTTATGCGAAGGGAAGATGTATCCAGTCAGGATAGAGGGGATCGGCTGAACCTCGCCCGGGAGACGCCACTCCAGACAGCCTGTCAAAAGGGCCAGCGGGCTTCCATCGGCCGGAGCCGACAATTGCCCGGCACGCAAATCTTGCCGGGCATGAATCTCAGGACTTACCGCTGCTCTCGTCACTCATCAACGTCGGCCAGGCCGCGCGCAGGTAGAGCACCATGCTCCATAGCGTCAGCGCCGCGGCGATGTAGAGCAGTACATAGCCGATCATCTCCATCACCGGATACTCGCGCACGTCGAAGGCCAACAGCACGATAATCGCGGCTATCTGCGCGGTGGTTTTTATCTTTCCGATATAGGAGACGGCCACGCTGCTGCGTTTGCCCAGTTCCGCCATCCACTCGCGCAAGCCGGAGACGGCGATTTCGCGGCCGATAATGACGGCGGCGGCGATGGTGAACCAGGCGTTCTGGTGCAGGCCCACCAGCAGTACCAGGGCGGTGGCGACCATCAGTTTGTCGGCGACGGGATCGAGGAAAGCGCCGAAGGGGGTGCTCTGGTTGAGTTTGCGCGCCAGGTAGCCATCCAGCCAGTCAGTGGCGGCGGCCGCCGCGAAAATGATGGCGGAGGCGAGGTAGCTCCACTTGTAGGGGAGGTAGAAAACCAGCACGAAAACGGGTATCAGTGCGACGCGGAGGAGTGTCAGTTGGTTGGCTAGTGTCATGCTAACTGCTGGTCCTTTTTTCGCCTGCGGGCAGGCTCCTACAAACTGGGGCGTAACTTACCAAGCCAGGTGGCAAATTGGAACTCGGGCTCTCTTGGTGCGCACGGCGCACCCTACGACTGCGGGAGCCTGCAGGACAGGCTCCCGCAAGGTCAGTGCAGCGACTGTTTAATTATTCGCTGTGCAATGCCGAGTATATATCCTGAGCGAGTTTCCGGCTGACGCCTTCGACGCCGGCGATTTGGTCGACGGAGGCGCGGCGGATTTCCTGCAGGCCGCCGAAGTGGCGCAGCAGGGCGCGGCGGCGCGCCGGGCCCACGCCGGGGATGCCCTCCAGCGGGGATTCGCGGCGCTTCTTGTCGCGGCGCTGGCGATGGCCGGTGATGGCGAAGCGGTGGGCCTCGTCGCGCACCTGCTGAATCAGGTGCAGCGCCGGCGAATCCGCCGACAGTACCAGCTCTCTGTTCCCTTTATTATTATTACTCGCAACCACATGCAGTGTCTCGAAGCCGGCCTTGCGGGTGGTGCCCTTGGCGACGCCGATTATCTGCACGCCGACGACGCCCAGTTCGTTGAGGGCGTCCACCGCCTGGCGTACCTGGCCCCTGCCGCCGTCGATCAGCAGGATATTGGGGAACTTGCCCTCCCCGCCCGCCAGGCGCGTGTAGCGCCGCTTCAGGGCCTGGGCCATGGCCGCGTAGTCGTCGCCGGGCTGGATATTTTCGATATTGAAGCGGCGGTAGTCGGACTTCACCGGGCCGCCGGTATCGAAGACCACACAGGAGGCGACGGTGGCCTCGCCGCCGGAGTGGCTGATATCGAAACATTCCAGCCGCTCCGGCAGCTGTTCCAACTCCAGGGTCTCCTGCAACGCCTCGAAGCGGTCTTGCAGCTTCTGCTGCGCGGCGGTGCGACTACCGAGGTTCTGCTCCGCGGCCTGCTGGGCCATGGTGACCCAGGTGGCGCGGTTGCCGCGCAGGCGGTGCACGATACTCACCTCGCGGTCGCTCTGTTCCTTCAGCGCCTCCTGCAGCACCTCGACATCCTCTATCGGTTCCGAAGTGAGAATTTCCCGCGGCACTTCCCGCTGGCTGCCGAGATAGAACTGCGGAATAAAGGCGGACAGCAGTTCCGCGCTGGAAAGCCCCAGGCGCTCGTCGGGGAAATAGCTGCGGCTGCCGAGTATACGCCCCTGGCGGATAAACAGGATGTGCACACAGCAGGAGCCGCCCTGGCTGGCCACGCCCAGCACGTCCACGTCGCCGTGGGCGCGCTCGGCCACTTGGTCCGCCTGCAGGCGCCGCAGGGCGGAGATCTGGTCGCGCAGGTGCGCGGCCCGCTCGAATTCCAGCTCCCTGGAGGCCTTGTCCATCTCGTCCGCCAGTTCGCGGATGATCCTGTCGCTCTTGCCGGTCAGGAACATCTCCGCATGGCGCACGTCCTGGCGGTAGTCCTCCTCACTGATAAAGTCCACACAGGGCGCGGTACAGCGTTGTATCTGGTATTGCAGGCAGGGGCGCGAGCGGTTGCGGAAGACGCTGTCCTCGCAGGAGCGGATGCGGAAGGTCTTCTGCAGGAAATTCAGGCTGTCGCGCACCGAGGACGCATTGGGAAAGGGGCCGAAGTACTCCCCTTTTTTTCTTTTGGCACCGCGGTGAAAGGCGATGCGCGGAAAGGTGTCCCGACTGGAAAGAAAAATATAGGGGTAGCCCTTGTCGTCCTTCAGCATGACGTTGTAGGTCGGGCGCTGGGACTTTATCAGGCTCTGCTCGAGGACCAGGGCCTCCGTCTCGCTGCGGGTGACGGTTACCTCGATATTTTCGATGCGCTGCACCAGCGCCATGGTCTTGGCGGTAAGGCCGGAGGCGCGGAAGTAGCTGGAGAGACGGTTGCGCAGGTTCTTGGCTTTGCCCACATAGAGGATGCGGCCGTCGGCGTCGAACATCTGGTAGACGCCGGGCTTGCGGGTGACGGTTTGCAGGAAGCGTTTACTGTCAAACATCTGGTGGTAATTGGAGAGGCATTGCCCGGCGGAAACCATGATCGCGGCCAACGGCGGATGGCCGCCCCGCCGCTCCTACAAAGGTGGATTCTACCACGGGGAGTTATAAGGCGGCTTCCGGGTCCAGTATCTGGTATTTCACCGCCAGCAGGGTCAGCTCCACATCACTGTGGATGCCGAGCTTTTCGAAGATGCGGTAGCGGTAGCTGTTGACGGTCTTGGGGCTCACCGACAGGGTATCGGCAATCTCCGCCACCTTGTTGCCGTTGACGATCATCACCGCGGTCTGCAGCTCCCGCTCGGACAGGTCATCGAAGGGCGAGGTCTTTTCGGCCTTGCCGCTGACATTGCGCAGGGCCATCTTGGTGGCCATGGAGCTGCTGATATAGACATCACCGGAGTAGACGGTACGGATGGCCTTGACCATTTCCTCCAGGTCGGCACCCTTGGTCACGTAGCCCCTGGCACCAGCCTGCATCAGGCGGCCGGGGAAGAGGTCGTCGTCCAGCGCGCTGACGGCAATCACCCTGGCTTCGGGGTAACGGGACAGCAGCTTGCGGGTGGCTTCCAGCCCGCCCATGCCGGGCATCCTGACGTCCATCAGGATGACATCGACTTCCGCCTGGCGTGCGAAAGCCAGCGCCTCTTCGCCGCTGTTCGCCTCGCCGACGACTTGTATATCACTGACGTCACCCAGCATGCGCGATATCCCCATGCGCACCAGGTCGTGATCGTCCACCACTAAGACTTTGATCAATTTAGCCCCAACTACGGATAAATGCAGTGGCTGCGCTGGGCACATCTCCAGCCGCACGCGCTCTTTTGACTGCGTTCTTGTTTTTGCCTGCGGGATTGGCAGCCCGCCAATCCCGCGTAGATCCATCCACAGAGCCTTCTCGCAACATACCAGACAAATTCGCTGCTGCAAAGCGAGACAAGCGTGTCAAATACTGCCAGATAGACAGATAAGGCCAGGTTTTAACTGTTGATATAACGGCCATTTATATGACGAAACGTCAGACTGATTCGTCCCTCCAGTTTGCGCGCGCTTTTTGCTACCCCGTGCAGCCAGTGATGCTGTACGGCGCCCGAGGTCAGCAGCAGCGAGCCATCGGGGAGATCGATGGACAGGCGCCCTGCCCCGTCGCGGCGCTTGAACCCCAGCCTGCGCTCCTGGCCGAGACTGACCGTCGCCACCACCGGCCAGTCCCCCAGTTCCCTCTCGTTGTCGGCGTGCCAGCCCATGCTGTCCGCGCCGCCGCGGTAGTGGTTGGCCAGCACCGAATTAAAGCGCAAGCCGGCCACCTCCAGCCGCGACCGAAGTATAGCGAGAGAGTCAATCCAGGGATGTGGCCTCTGTTCCAAACCGGACCACCGGTAGATCACGTCGGGATCGCCGACAAAGGCATGGCGGCGGGGAATGGGGTGCTGCTTGCCGAAGAGGCGCACTTCGGGTTGCTCCCAGGGAAGCTGTTGCAGGCATGACTCGTAGATGGCCGCCGACTCCTCCGGTGTCAGCCAGTGGGGAGTCAACAGGGCCTTGCCGGGGGACAGATCGATCCACTCGGTGTCCGGGAAGGTCGCTGCCAGGTCGGTGGCGCGGGCGGTGAAGCTGGTTTCGTTCAAGGGCCCTCTCCTCCAGCCCCTCTCCCGCAAGCGGGAGAGGGGCGCTTTCTATTCGGATTCAGGGGTAGTAGCGGGGTTCCGGCTCCAGATCCACACCGAACTTGGCCCGGATATCGGCCGCAATCTCCTCGGCCAGGCTGGTGACCTCGGCACCGCTGCCGCGGCCGGGGTTGACCAGCACCAGGGCCTGGCGGTCGTGGACGCCCACCGAGTTGCGGCGCCTGCCACGCCAGCCGGCGCGGTCTATCAGCCAGCCGGCGGCCAGCTTCCACTGCTCGCCGGACGCGAAGGCCACCAGATCCGGGTGGGCCCTCTTCAGGCTCTCGTAGCAGTCCGCATCCACCAGCGGGTTCTTGAAGAAGCTGCCGGCGTTGGGGATATCGTCAGGCGATGGCAGCTTGCTGTTGCGGATATCGATCACCGCCCGGGCCACCTCCGCCGGGGTGAGATTCTTGACGCTGTGGCCCTGTTCGGCCAGGTGCTGCTGCAGCGTCGGGTAGTCGAGGCGTGGGCTCCAGTCCCGGGGCAGATGCAGGCGCACCCGGGTGATGATGTACTGATCCCGCGCCGGGCCCTTGAAGATGCTGTCGCGGTAGCCGAACTTGCACTCCGCGGCGGAAAACTCGCGCAGCTCGCCGGTGGGAATATGCATGGCCTGCAGGTTCACGAAAGTATCCCGCAGTTCCACGCCGTAGGCACCGATATTCTGGATGGGGGCCGCGCCTATCTTGCCGGGGATCAGGGCCAGGTTTTCCAGGCCGCCGAGCCCCTGCTCCACCGTGTGCATCACCAGCCGGTGCCAGTTCTCCCCGGCCGCCGCTGTCAGGTTGGTGCCACCGGAGCTTTCCTCCAGAGTAAGGCCGTGCAGCTCCATATGGATCACCAGGCCGGGATAGTCGCCGGTCAGCACGATATTGCTGCCGCCGCCCAAGGGCAGGATCGGCAGTTTTTTCCCGCGGGCATACTCCAGCGCCTCGCGCAGCTGCTCAAGGCTCTCCACCCGGACGAAACGCGCCGCACGGGCGGCGATGGCCAGGGTGTTCAGGGGCTGCAGGTCTACATCGGTTTCTATCATCAACTACCAGCTCTAACCCGAATGGCACTTACTCAAGCTTAAAGCGCTGAATCTGTAGGGTGGATAAGCCTCTGGCGCATCCACCTGGGAGCGGCCTCGACGGTGGATGCGCCGGAGGCTTATCCACCCTACAAGAGTTCTAACCCAACAACTCGCGCATGCGCTGCAGGTCCGCCTCGGTGTCCACACCGCCGGGGACTTCCTCACAGGCATCCGCCACATGGATGTTTTCGTCGTGGTACAGGAAGCGCAGCTGCTCCAGTGCCTCAAAGTGCTCCAGGGGCGCCACCGGCCAGGAAACGAAGCGATTCAGCAGCGCCACCCGGTAAGCATAGATTCCGACATGGCGGCGCGGTTCCAGACCCTCGGGCAGTTCCGGCGCATTTGAGGCGAAGGCGTCCCGTGGCCAAGGCACCGGCGCGCGGGAGAAGTAGCGCGCGAGGCCGGATTCGGCCGCGACCACCTTGACGATATTGGGATTGCGGAAGTCCTCCAGGCTGTGAATCGGCTCCGCCAGGGTGGCGACGCCGGCCCCAGTGTTGGCCGCCAGGTTGGCCGCCACCTGGTCGATCACCTTGGGCGGTATCAGCGGCTCGTCCCCCTGTACATTGACCAGGATACGGTCGGAGGCCAGGCCCAGGTTTGCCGCCACTTCCTGCAGGCGGTCGGTACCGGAGACGTGATCCGCAGAGGTCATGCACACCTCGCCGCCGAATGCGCGCACCGCTTCGGCCACGCGCATATCGTCGGTGGCGACGATCACCCGCTCGGCACTGCTCTGCCGCGCGCGGCGGTAGACGTGCTCCACCATCGGTTTGCCGGCGATATCGGCCAGCGGCTTGCCCGGCAGGCGGCTGGAGGCAAAGCGGGCCGGGATAACGACATCGAAGGAAAGGCTATTTGTCATCTTCGCTCAAATTTTCGCAGGTGCTGGTGTATTTTCTGGTAGAAGAGATCCGGCAGTTGCGCGCGCACCTCCAGGGCCCACCAGTGACTCTGCCAGAAGTCGCGGCACTTGACCGCGTCCTTCATGGTCATGATCACCGGCGTCTCGCCGTCGAACTGCAGCTCCTGCTGGCTGAACTGGTGGTGGTCGGCAAAGGCCTGCTCCATCACCCGGTAACCCAGTTGGCGCAGCTCGCGGAAAAAACGCTGCGGATTGCCAATGGCGGCCACCGCGTGAACAGGCCCTGGCTCGGGGCCGGAAGCGAGTTTCAGGGTCGAAGTCTGGTCCAGGTTGAACTGGTGCCAGTTGGCCGGCTCCAGCTTCATCTGGAACTCCAGCAACTCGCCGCACTGCTGTTTCACCCGCTCTTCCGGCTCGCCGTTGACCACCACCAGGTCCACTTCGCGCAGCCGTTCCGCGGGTTCCCGCAGTGGCCCGCGGGGCAGCATATGGCCGTTGCCGAGGCCCCGGTGACCGTCCACCACGCATATCTCCAGGCTGCGCCAGAGTTTGTAGTGCTGCAGGCCATCGTCGGACAGGATCACATCGCACTGGTGGTAATCGATCAGCGCCTGGGCCGCCTCGGCGCGGTTCGGCGACACCATCACCGGTAGGCCGGTGACCAGGTGCAGCATCAGCGGTTCGTCGCCGGACTCCAGCGGGTGGGATTGGGCGGTGACCTGGTAGGGATACTGTTTGGCACGTCCGCCGTAGCCGCGGCTGACGATGCCGGGATTCCTGCCCCGCTCCCGCAGCCAGCGCGCCAGCTCCGCCACCAGCGGTGTCTTGCCGGCGCCGCCGGCGGTGATATTGCCAACCACTATCACGGGTACCGCCAGGGGCGCCGGCGGTTCGCTCTTGCTCACCCGGCGGTGGCTCGCACTCACCCACCGGTACAGGGACTCCAGGGGCGCCAGCAGTGGCAGGGTCCTCACCTTTTCCCCTTCCGGATACCAGCGCTTGTTGAACCAGTCTTCCAGTGACATTCCGTTGAGCCTTATCCGGCGGTTTGCTGTTGCAACAGGGTGGCGTAGCGGCCGCCCCGCTCGAGCAGTTCTGCGTGGCTGCCGCTCTCGACGATTCTGCCCTGCTCCATCACCAGGATGCGGTCCGCATTCTCGATGGTGCTGAGGCGGTGGGCTACGACAAAGGTAGTCCGGTTTTTCATGACCTCCGCCAGGGCCAACTGGATGGCGCGCTCGGATTCGTTGTCCAGGGCCGAAGTGGCCTCGTCGAGAATCAGGATGGGGGCATCCTTCAGCAGGGCGCGGGCAATGGCCAGGCGCTGGCGCTGGCCGCCGGAGAGCATCTGCGCATTGTCGCCCAGCACCGTCTGCACTCCCTGGGGCAGGTCGTCGACAAACTCGCTGGCGTGGGCCAGTTCCACCGCGCGCCGCACCTGTTCCGGGGTGGCGTTCTCCAGTTCGCCGTAGGCGATATTGCGATAAACGGTATCGTTAAACAGCACGATATTTTGCGACACCATGCTGATTTGCTGGCGCAGGTCGGCGAGCGGAACATCCGCGATATCCACGCCATCCAACAGTATGCGGCCGCTGGTCGGCTGGTAGAAACGCGCCAGCAGGCTGACCAGGGTGCTCTTGCCGGAGCCGGAGGCGCCCACCAGCGCCACCGTCTGCCCCGGCTCCACCACGAAACTGATATCCGTCAGCACCGCCGGCGCCGACTCGTCGTATTTGAAACCCAGGTTGTCGAAGGTCACGGCGCCGCGCACCGGCTGCGGCAGCTTCGCCTCGCCACCCTGCGGCTCTGCAGGCGAATCGATGACTTCGAAAATACTCTCCGCCGCGGCTATGCCCTTCTGGATATCGGCGAACACCTCCGACAGGCTGCGCACCGGTTTGGCCAGGGAGGCGGCGGCGCCGATATAGGCGGCGAAGACACCGGCGGTCATCGCCTCCACCATGCCCGGTGCCAGTGCCAGCCAGACGATGGTGGCGGTGGAGAGACCGACGAGTATCTGGATCACCGACACACTGGCATTGTTCGCCACCACCAGCTTCATAAACTGCTGGCGATTGTTGTCGCTGGCGGACTCGAAACGCGAATTTTCGTAGGTCTGGCCGCCGTACATGCGCACCACCTGGTAACCGTTGATCGCCTCCTGGGTCACGTGGGTCACGTCGCCCATGGTGTTCTGGATGCGGTGGCTCAGCTTGCGGAAACGCTTGCCGACGCTGCGCACGATAATTGCGATCAGCGGTGCGAACAGGAAGAAGGTCAGGGTGAGCTTCCAGTTCACCAGCAACAGGTAGACGAGCAGGCCGATGGTGGTAAAGGACTCGCGGATCAACACCTTCACCGCCTTGGTGATGGAGTTGGTCACCTGCTCCACGTTGTAGGACACCTTGGAAATCAGGTAGGCGCCGGTGTAGCGATCGAAATAGGCGCTGGGCAACTGGCCGATCTTTTCGAACAGCTCGGTGCGCAGCAGATGGATCACCGCCCGCGCCACGTAGGCGAGACCGTAGCTGCCGATAAAGTTGCCGCAGGCACGCAGGAAGATAATCAGCAGCATCGCCAGCGGTATCAGCCAGCGCGCCGTCTCCTGGGGCATGACGCCGCCGGGGAACCAGGCCGCGACATACTTGGCGAGAAAGCCGCGGCTCTCCTGGATGCCGGCCCCAACGGTATCGAGCAGCAGCTCGGTCACCGCGATCAGGGTGACGTTCATGGTGGAAAACAGCAGGAAGCCCAGCACTGCCAGGGCGAAGATCGGCCAGTGCGGCAGGGCGTAGGTGAGCAGGCGGCGGTAGGTTTTCGCCCCGCGTTGCGGTTTGCTCGGGGGCGTGTTGACTCTATCCATACAGACTTTTGGCTGGGCTCGCCCTGTAAAAGCGAACTTGCTCGCGGCTGTTCATCTACGGAGCGTAGGGTGGATAAGCGTCAAGCGAGTCCACGCCGGGCGCATCCACCGACCGTCGCAGGCGGATGCGCTTAGCGCTTATCCACCCTACAGGAGTAAGGACGCAAAGGTCCGCGAGCGTTAATTTTCTTCCGGTTGCCGCGTGGTGATGCTGAGGTTCACGAAGCCCAGCTGTCCGGCGGCATCCATGGCCCGCACCACGGCCTGGTGTTGGGCGGTGGCGTCGGCGGTGATTACGAGGGGGCGATTGTACTCGCCCGCGGAAACTTCCGACAGCGCCGATTTCAGGGTAGCCAGTTTTTTGTTGATCAGGGCGCGGCCGTCCACCGAGTAGGAGCCGTCCGCATTGATCAGCACCTCCACGGCGCGGGGTTGCTCCTGGGCCTGGGGACCCGCCGCTTCCGGCAGGTTCAGCTTCAGGTGGCTCTCCTTGGTGAAGGTGGTGGACACCATAAAGAAGATCAGCAGCAGGAAGACCACGTCGATCAGCGGTGTCAGGTTGACCCCGTCCTGCTCCTTGTCCTGGCGGCGAAATTGCATCTTGCGCTCTCCGCTCAGGCCGCTTCGATACGGCGGTCGCTGTGCAGTGCATCCACAAGCTTCACCGCCTCCTGCTCCATGGCGACGACGATGCTGTCCAGCCGGCGCTGGAAGTAGCGGTGTGCCAGCAGTGCCGGAATCGCCACGGTCAGGCCGGCGGCGGTGGTGATCAGCGCCTGGCTGATGCCGCCCGCCAGCACACCGGCGTTGCCGGTGCCCTCCAGCATGATGGCAGTGAACACCTGGATCATGCCCAGCACCGTGCCCAGCAGGCCGATCAGCGGCGCCACCGCGGCGATGGTGCCCAGGGCGCCGAGGAAGCGCTCCAACTCGTGCACCACCTGGCTGGCGGTTTCTTCAATGCTGTCCTTCATTACGTCGCGGCCGTGGCGGGAATTGGAAAGGCCGGCAGCAAAGATGCGCCCCAGGGGAGAGGAATCGCGCAGCTCCGTGAGTTTTTCTGCATTGATTTGGTTGTTTTTCAGCCAGCCCCAGACTTCGCCGAGCAGGGTGCGCGGCGCAATGCGGCGCGGATTCAGGGTCCACAGGCGCTCGATACAGATGGCGATAACGGCGACGGAACAAAGCAGGATGGGCAGCATCAGCCAGCCGCCGGATTTTATTATCTCTAACACTTTTCTCAGGTCCCAAGACTGCGGATGGGGAAATTTGGATGGAGACTCTACCACAGCTGGTCGCGGCAGCTAAGACCGGGTGGGGCGTCTTTTTCCTCTATGTGATGCCCATAACACTAATTCGCCGGGAGCAAACTGGGACGCCGCAGGCGCCCGCAGGGTGAGCGGTTCGGCGTTCCGAGCCACGGACGGCCCGAATAAAAAGCCGCCGGCATTGCTGCCGGCGGCCTTTGCGTCGCGGGTGCGGACTCAGTTAGCGCGACGGGCGCTCGGGGCGTGCCGGCTTTTCCGGGCGCTCCACTTTTTCCGGACGCTCCAGTTTGACCGGGCGTTCGGGGCGGTCGATCTTCGCCACCTTCTCAACCTTGTCGGTCCTCTCCACCTTGCGCGCGTGTTCCGGTCGCCCGCCCGTGTCGGCCTTGGCGTTCTCCACCTTGTCCGGGCGGTTGGAGCGGATGCCGCTGATCACCTCGCCGAGGTTCACATCCATCTCCCGGGCGATCTGGCCCCAGCCCATGCCCTCGACCTGGCGCAGGTAGAGTACCTCGTTCAGGGACTCCTCCGGCGTCATGCCGGTCTCGCCTTCCAGCGCCTCGGCGGCGGAGGCCATGGCCAACTGCTCGGCCAGTGCCAGGGTGATGAACACATTGCCGTAGCCCATTCCGGCAGCCGCCTCGCCGGCTTCGCCCTCGACATCGTCGCCCCCGGTACCCTCACCGCCGTCGACAACATCCTCGGCCGCATCGCCTTCGGCGCCATCCTCGCTATCCTCCGGCGGCTGGTAACTGATCGAGCCGTCGCGCAGGCCCGCTACCGTGAGCTGGGATTGTTCTTCCCCGCCGAGGAAATCGCTGAAGAAGCCGGCGATCTTGCCGGAGGGTACCTCGGACACCGATTCCACGACTTCGGTGTCCGCCGGATCGGTTTCCGGCATGTCGTCATCGGCCCAGGCGAAAGTTCCCGCCAGCACCCCGGCCAACACTGCCGGCAGCACACGGGCCTTGAATGGTATTCTCATCGTTGTTTTCTCCTGTGCAATTAATTGGTCCGCCGGGGCGTCTGGACTTAACACGTATCCCCGCCGCAAAAGGATCCCGGCAGTTCAAAAAAATCAGTCGCCGGGGCGATAGCTCAGCTGAAATCCAAAACCCTGGTCCGGGCTGCCGTCCGCGAGGCCCAGATAGGCGTACACCATGCCGCTCCACTGGGCATTCAGCTTGTGATTGAAATAGCCGAACAGCTCCGTGGACGGATCGCTGCTGGCGGTGGTCGCCTGCTGGTAGTCCAGCGAGGCGCCCACACTGCTCTGTTCGTTGAGGCGGTAGCCGCTGCCCACGGAGGTGTACCAGACATCCCGGATCTCGGCTTCCGGCAGGTCGCCCTTGAACTTGCGCGCCACTGTGGCAAAGGGGGTGAAATCGCCGACCAGCGTAAAAACCTCGGCCTGCAGGGTGTAATCCGCCTCGCCGGTGCCCAGGCCCTTGCCCTCATCCGCGGTGGGCACCTTGTATTTGGCGGACAGGTCGAAGAACCAGCGCTCCGCCACCGGCTCCAGGCTGTAGGTGCCGGTGAGCCACAGGTCGCCGATACCCGATTCGCTCACTGTGCCTGTCTCCGTGTCGCCGCCATTACCATTGCCGCGGCCATTGCCGCGCCCCACGATCACCCCGCCATCGCCACCGGGAACCACCCCGCCCGGACCCTCGACCTGGGTCCACGGCAACGAGGCCTTGAAGGTCCAGTTGTCTGACGGCGAGTAGCTGACGGTAAAGGGGCTGCTGACGATTTCGGTTTCGGAGGTGTCGCCGTAGTCGCCACTGCTGATATCGGTCCCCAGAGTGTATTTCCACTCCGACGCAGACGCGTGGCTGGCGACGCCAGTCGCCACTGACATCATCACGCAGCAAAGCATTTTCTTATTCATGCAAAAACCCGGTACTTCTAATTCAATGACTTCCGGACACTAGCACAGGCCCGGGAGTACATTGCGACCCGCCTCGCAATTATCAGTTCCGGAAAATGCCACTTTCGCAGAAATTGAAGGGCTGCCCAGTTTTACCGTGTCCTGCCGCAAAGTCCGGCACCGCGCACATCTCGCTGAAGAATAAGCAATTATTCATTGCGGGATGCGCGATACCAGAAGCGCCTGCCGTCGCGGGCCAGCGAAACCCGCAGCTCCTTTGCGCCGGACCACGCAAAGGTGACGGCACCGCTAGCCGCGGTATTCCAGGTGCGGGCGCCGGTATCGCGATAGCGCGCCACCACCTCTGGGTGCGGGTGGCCGAAGTGGTGGCGGAAACCGGCGCTGAAGATCACATTCGCCGGTTGCGCCCAGCGAATTAACGCCGCCGAGGAGGAACTGCGGGAACCGTGATGAGGCGCTATCAACAGGTCCACCGGCGCCAGGCCCGGATAATTCAAGGCGAGCTGCTGCTCAACCCGGCTGGAGATATCCCCGGCCAGCAGGATACGCACGCCGCGCCACTCGACCAGGGCCACGCAGCTGTGGTCGTTTTCCTCCCCGGAGACCTCCCCGTCTTCGGGCCAGAGCCACAGCAGGGCGAGATCACCCAGCGTTTCTCTCTCTCCCGCCTGGCACAATTCCGCACCCGGCCCACTTTCGTTGCGGAATCGTTGGGTCAACCGGCCCGGCGCAATCAGGTGCTCCAGGGGCAGCGACTCAGCCAGCCCGGCAAAGCCGCCGGCGTGATCCCGGTCGCCGTGGCTGACCACCACAGTATCCAGCGCCGGTATCCCCTCCCCGAGCAGATAGGGGGCGATTATCTGGCTGCCGGCGCTCCACCCCGATCCGGAAAGAGGCCCGGTGTCATACAGCAGGCGCTGCTGCGGTGTGCGCAGCACCACCGCCAGGCCCTGCCCAACGTCCAGCACCGTCACCCGCAGGCCCTCCCCCTCATTTGTCTGCGGCAGGAAGGGCAGCAGCGGCGGCAACAGGAACAGCCAGCCCAGCCGCCGCCCGGGCAGTCCCGGGGGTAGCAACAGCAGCAGCGCGCCAAGGGCGGCCAGTACCAGCAGCGGGAATGCCGACGGCGGCCCCAGGGTCTGCCAGGATGGCAGGAGATTCCGGCCTGCTTCGAGGAAATGCATCAGCAGATCCAGCTGCCAGGCGGCGAAGTCGATGCACCAACCGCCGGCTGCCGTACCCATCATCAGGGCACCGAGCATCAGCGCCGGCAGCACCAGGAATCCCAGCCAGGGAATGGCTATTAGATTGAGCAGCACGCCGCCGGGGCTGAAGCCGGAGAAGAACGCCAGCGACGGCAGCAACAGCGCCACGGCCACCAGCCACTGGCTGCGCAACAGCCCCATTCCGCCGTCGAGCAGCCGCCGCCCCGACTGCGGCCGATCCTCGCTCCGATCAGACAGGTGCAGGCGGCCGCTGAAACCCAGCAGCAGCGCACCCACAGCCATAAAGGACAGCCAGAAACCGGCGCCGTAGAACGCCAGCGGCTGCAGTGTCAGCACCAGGGCCAGCGCCAAGCTGTAGGCGAAACCGGCACCGATGCGGCGCCGCCACTGCCACGCGAGCAGCAGCACCCAGATCATCACCAGCGCCCGCCGCGCGGACAGGGGCGCGCCGGCCAGCAGTGTGTAAGCGAGAGAGCCCGCGAGGGCAAAGATCAGGGCCACTGCCCGGGGTGTGGCCCCGGTGAACAGGCCAATCACCCGCCCCAACAGACTGCCCAGCAGCAGAAAGAAGCCGGCTACCATACCCACATGCAGGCCGGAGATCGCCAGCAGGTGGGCGGTACCGGTCTCCCGCAACAACTGGCGATCGCCGTCGCTCAAACCGCTCCTGTCACCCAACAACAGAGCGCTCAGCAACTCCCCCCTGCTCTCCGCCTCCCCCACCAACCGGTCCCGCAGCCAGTGGCGCAGCGCCGGCAGGCCCGGCTCCTCACCAAGGAGTTGCGGCGGGTGATTCCGGGGCCGCACATAGCCGGTGGCGTAGACACCGCGCCGCAACAGCCAGCCTTCATAATCGAAGCCGTGAGGGTTGACGCTGCCGCGCGGGCGCTTCAGGCGCAGCGGCAGCAGCCAGCGGCTGCCGGCGCGCAGCTGTCCTTGCAGTTTTTCATCGACGCGGTACGAGGTGAGATCCAGCAGCTGCCCCCGCAGGGATGGCGACGTATCCCCATCCAGCGACTGAAGTACCCGGGCGGAAAAACGCAAGCTGGTGGCTTCCCCGGCGTCGCCGAAGGAGAACTCGGACGTGCGGACCTGCGGCAGGGACACCACCTCCAGTTCCAGCAGGAAATCGCCGCCGTGGGCGCTGAACGGCAGGCGCTGCTCCAATGCCCGGTGGTTGTGCCACAGGCTCCAGCCGGCACCGGCCAATACAGCGAAAAGAAAAGGCAGCAGCCGCGCCCGCGCCGGCAACAGCAGGGCGCCCCCGAGGAGCAGCACACCGAGCCAGGCCAGTGCGGTATAGGCGGGAAGTCGCGGCAGACTGCCGACGGCGACGATCGTCAGGGCATAGACCCACAACAATGCGGCCGGGGACAATCCCCTCTCGTTACCTGTACCGGCCGCCGACTCCATAGGCTCCCTGCCCCACTCCCTGTGTAGGAAAGACGTTTTGCCAGATTTGCCGCCGCGGCGCAAAGTTGTGCAATTGGTACAAGGAACAGCCAGCCGGCCCCTCAAACTGTCGTTCCTGTATAAAATGGCACCACGCGGTCATAAAATTTTAAGAAAAATGCCATCTTTAACATGTTTGTAATATTCGGGTCGCAGAATCCGCACCAACTCGAGGCAGGACCGGGATTCGGACAATAAACGGCCCTCCTCAGCCCAAAACCATAAACTGTGCGAGACGACCCATGAAAAAGACCGCTATCTCCCTGGCCATCGCCGCCATGGTGCCCGCGTTTGCCAGCGCCCAGGAATCCGAACTCCTCGATATCTACGGCAAGGCCAACGTGGACTTCCAGTCTTCCGATGAGGGCGAAGGTTCCATCACCGATATCAAGAGCAACGCCTCCCGCCTGGGCGTGAAGGGCGAACTGCCCCTCGACAATGGCCTCAAGGGTATCTACAAGATGGAATACCAGGTGGATATCGACGGCGACGCGGAGGAAACCTTCGAACAGCGCAACATCTACGCCGGCCTGGAAGGCGGTTTCGGCCAGGTGATCGGCGGCAAGTTCGATACCCCGCTGAAAGTCGCCCAGAAGAAGGTCGACCTGTTCAACGACCTGGAAGGCGATATCAAGAGCGTCATCACCAAGAGTGACAACCGCGAGTCCAACAACCTGCAGTACACCACCCCGTCCTTCGGCGGCTTCAAGGTCTCCGCGGCCTACATCAGCAACCGCGACGAAGTGATCGGCATCGACGAGTTGGGCGAGGACATCACCCGCGACAACGGCACCTCCGTGTCCCTGGCCTACGACAACAACGGCATCTACCTGGCCTACGCCTACGATATGGACGTGGAGGCCAACGACTGGGATGTGCAGCGCGTCGTGGCCCAGTACAACATTGGCCCGGTACAGGTCGGCGCCCTCTTCGAGGAGCAGGAAAAGGCCGACGGCAGCACCCAGGACGGCTGGCTGGCCTCCATCGCCTACAAGATCGACCGCTGGACCGCGAAGGCCCAGTACGGCCAGTCCGATATCGTCGTGGCCGACGGGGAAACCTACAGCCTGGGCCTGGACTACAAACTGTCCAGCGCGGCCAAGGTGTTCGGGTTCTACACCGATGAAACCGCGGCGGACGATTACGATCGCAGCTATTTCGGTATTGGTACCGAGCTCAAGTTCTAAACCGGGTTTTGAGCGACACGAAAAAGGCGGCCCATGGCCGCCTTTTTCATTTGGGCGAACACAAGGTTCGCCCCTACAGATCGGCTGAGTGGCTGAAATCCACTGCGGCGCTTGCGGAGCGCAGAGGGCACTGGACCTCCTGGAACCACTGCAATATTTCCGTAGGGGCGAACCTTGTGTTCGCCCGCCTAAGTCAGATAACGAACAGATCCATAAACTCGTGCACCGGCGTCTGCTCCAGCTTTTCACGGTCCTTGCACAACGCAAAGATACGCTCACAGCATCCGGGCGGGAAGCGCGTCGCCAGGTTGGCCTGGAATTTTGTCTCTAGCAACGGAATCCCCTCTTTCCTGCGCCGCCGGTGCCCTATCGGATACTCGACCTCGACCTTTTCCGTCGAAGATCCATCCTTGAAAAACACCTGCACCGCATTGGCAATGGAGCGCTTGTCCGGATCCAGGTACTCCCGTGAATAGCGCCTGTCCTCGACCACCTCCATTTTCCCGCGCAGTTCATCTATCTCCGGATGCGCCTCGTGGAAACTGTCCTCGTAATGCTCCGCCACCAGGTCGCCAAACAGCAGCGGCACCGCGGTCATGTACTGCAAACAGTGATCCCGGTCCGCGGCATTGGCCAGCGGCCCCTCCTTGGAGATGATGCGGATGGCGGACTCGTGGGTGGTGATCACCACCCGGTCGATTTCATCGATGCGGTCCCTTACCTGGGGGTGCAGAATCACCGCCGCCTCGCAGGCGGTCTGGCTGTGGAATTCCGCCGGGAAGGAAATCTTGAACAGTATGTTTTCCATCACATAGCTGCCATAGGGCCGCTGGAACTTGAACTGCCTATCCTCTTCCGCCTTTAATTTCAGGTCCGCATTGGTCACACTGAAACACACATCGTAAAAGCCCCACTGCTTCGCCGTCAGCACGCCGGGAATGCCCATCTCCCCGCGCATGGCAATATCCGCGAGGCGCACCCCGCGGGAGGTCGCATCTCCCGCAGCCCAGGACTTGCGCGAGCCGGCGTTGGGCGCGTGGCGATAGGTGCGCAGCGCACTGCCGTCCACCCAGGCCTGGGACAGCGCGGCCATCATCTGCTCCCGATCGGCGCCCTTCAGCTTCGCCGCCACTGCCGTAGAGGCCACGCGCACCAGCAGCACATGGTCCAGGCCGACGCGGTTGAAACTGTTCTCCAGCGCCAGCACGCCCTGTATCTCGTGGGCGCGGATCATCCCGTCCAGCACATCGCGCATCACCAGCGGCGCCCTGCCCCACGCGATATTTTTCTGCGACAGGTAATCCGCCACCGCCAGGATGGCGCCGAGATTGTCGGACGGGTGGCCCCACTCCGCCGCCAGCCAAGTGTCGTTGTAATCCAGCCAGCGCACGATACAACCGATATCCCAGGCCGCCTTGACCGGGTCGAGGCGCAGCTGGGTGCCGGGCACCCGCGCGCCGTTGGGCACCACAGTACCCTCGACGATGGGCCCCAGGTGTTTGCTGCACTCCGGGAAACGCAGTGCCAACAGGCCGCAGCCGAGGGTGTCCATCAGGCAGTTGCGCGCCGTATCCCAGGCCTCGTCGGAGTCTATGCGGTAATCGAGGACATAGTCGGCGATGTCCTGGATCACCCGATCGTAGCCCGGACGGATGTTCTGGTCGACATTAGCACTCATACGCTCCCCCTTTCGAAAAGGTCACCGCTACATTGCAGAGCCCCTGATTGCAGTGGCAGTGGGTATAAAAGTAGCAAGGATCCAGATTACCGCGGCTCTCGCACAGGCCAGGCAGGTCCTTTGCGGCAGCGATCTATCGGGAATTTCGAGGCAATAGAGAAACGGCCGTGGTCTACACTTCCCGGTAAGTTGCGCCCGGCTGGCACTGCGTCTCTCGGGCACCAGACAAAGCAAGCAATTGATAAACCCGTCAGCCCTAAACAACGTCGATTTTTCCGCAGGCTACAGGGGTCTGATAAAAGGAGAGAGATGGATGAACTGCCGCTTAGCCTTCGTCGCCGGTGCGGTCTGCCTGGCCGTCGCATCATTTGGTGTACTGGCTGAATCGCCGACTTACTCCATGACATTGAAGCAGTATGTCAAGCCTGATGGCACTATCACGGTGCCGGAAGACTACCGAACCCGATTCACTTTCATCGGTACCTTCAGTGTCGCGGGGGGCGACCAGGCCGGCGGGCAGGCCCAATTTCACCAGGTTTACATGGACCCGGATTCCATCGAGCAGTTTCGCCGCACCGGAAAATTTCCGGACGGGGCCATGATCGTCAAGGAGCTGCAGAAGACCCGTGCCTTGAGGATGACCACCGGCCATGTCTCATCCTGGAAGGAAAACGCGGGTTGGTTCGTGATGATCAAAGATACCGAGGGGCGCTTCAAGGAGAGCGGCCTGTGGGGCGACGGCTGGGGCTGGGCGCTGTTCGACGCCAGCAGCCGGGTCAAGCCAACGACTAAAAACTACAAGAAGGAATGCATTCCCTGCCATACTCCCGTCAAGAATACGGACTGGGTGCATGTGTGGGCCTATCCGCTGCTTGGCGCAGAGGAACAATTTGGAGAATTCAAACAGTGACACGCGGTCCGGGCATTCGACTGCGCAGGAAGCCGTGTCAGCAGCCGTCGCGCGCGGGGCTCTAATAAAGTACCACGCGCTGTCGGCTCTTCATTCGCTTTTTTAACCTTAGCCCGCCAGCCTCAGTCTCCGTACCCAGTCATCTCCAGATACCCCTCGCCGGTCTGACTGCCACTGACGGTGACAGGCCCTTCCCAGTAGCGCAAGGCTCCCGGATTCCAGTAATCGCCCGGCCAGGAGCGGATTTCGAGATCCAGTTCGGCCGACGGCACTTTCAATTGCCAGACCACCGGCACCTCGCCGAAGCGGCTGTCGCGATACTCAGCTGGCTGCAGGCTGAATGCTTCTGCATCCAGTGTTCGGGCGCTGCCATCCGGAGCGACCAGTGTGCCGGAATAAAAGTCTTGGGTGCCGCGCACGCGAAATAGCATCAGGTGGCGGCCATCTTCCAGGTGCAGTGCCATCCAGTCCCAGCCCTGCTGGTCCGGCGTTAGGTACTGGCTGCTCCACTCCCGGTCGAACCAGCCCTGTCCGCTCACTTCGAAACGCTCGCCGTCGATGATCACGTCGCCTTCGATCGCCGGCAGCGGATAGCTGAAATACATGGAACCGCCGGCGGCCGACTTGGCGCTGAAGCCGCGCTCGCCATTCAGCACCGGGGCCGGGCTCGGCTGTACTTGCAACCGGTAGCCGAAGCCCTCGGCATCCACATCCAGCTGCCAGGTACCGGCATCGCGGCTTTCGAGCTTCCAGTGATCGATCCAGGCCTTGAACGGCTGTGCGGTGACACCAGCTTGCCTCGTGCCGCCGCGGGCGCTGCGGGATGCGAAGCGGTGATCTTCCGGACGGCTCAGGGCCGCGTGGGCCAGCCAGATTTCGTTGCGCTGCCAGCCGGGCTCCTGTTCCTTGTAGGGCCCGGGCCGCAGGCCGTTGCGGAACAGGGTCCACTGCACGCCGAATTTTTTGCCATCGGCGCTGTGCAGGTTGGCGGTCAGATACCACCACTCGAGGCGGTATTGCGGATGTGGCCCCATATCCTGCGGCAGGCTGACAGTCATACCCGGCGCAGCCTGGCGGAATCCTTCCGGCGGATCCCTGAGTGCACTGAAAGAAGTTTCGCGTCCGGTATCTTTGCCGCAACCAGTCAGCAGCAAGACGATCAGCAGGGCACTTATAAAAATTGCACTCGTAGGGTGCGCCGTGCACACCGAAAGGCCTGGAACCCATGCCAGCCCCGATCGGTGCGCACGGCGCACCCTACCGCACAAACCAGATCCGCAATTATTAGAGGTGCCCGGCAATATCCGGCCCGGCTTATTCATTCTTCAACGTCTCCAGCCGCACCGGATTGCCCACCAGCACTCCGACAAAAGCCCCGATCAGCAGGCACACCAGCCACACCTGCAGCCAGAAGCCCGGATAGAAATGCAGTGGCAGCGCCCAGCCAAAGGCCGCGGGATTGACCCGCGCCACCAGCACCCAGCCGAGGAAAATCCCCAGCGGTGTCGCCAGCAGCGCCAGCAGGCCGGTAACCAGCATGCTGTGCGCTATCAATCGCCGGCGCAGGCTTTTCCGCTGCACGCCAACCACATGCAGCAGGGTATAGCTCCCCTGGCGCAGGCGGAAAATCACCAGCCCCATCAGCGCCAGCGCCGTGCCCGCCAGGGCCAGTGTCAGGGCGTTCAGCATCTGGGTCATTTGAAATGTACGATCAAAGGCGGCGTTGGCCGCCCGTTTCAGCCCCGCCTGGTCGCGCAGGCGGCTGCCGGCCAGCCACGGGTATTCCTCGGGCCAGTCCCGCCAGGGGACTTTGTCGAGTTGGTTTACGCCCAGCACAAAGGTGGAATAGCGATCGGGCAGCGCGTCCGGAACAATCGCGAGTGGCAACATCAACTCGCCTTCGGGCCTGCCGTAGTCGGCATAGATGCCGATCACCTCGCGCGAATGCCGCTCTTCCCCGAGACGGAAGCGGATGCGGTCACCCACGGCCAGGGACTGCCTGCGGGCCAGTTGCTCGTTGATCAGCACTCCCCGCGTTGGCAGTGCGGCCCAGGGGTTGGGCACGGCAGCGAGGAAAGGCCAGTCCTGCAGCAGCGGCGAGGCCGGGTCGACCGCCAGCAGATCCACCGGCAAATTCTCCACCGACAATTCATCCAGCAGCGCGCGGCCGCGCACCATTGGCAATACGCTCGTCACCCCGGGCAGGTCCCGCAACCGCTCGCCCCACTCTGCCGTCACTACCGGCCGGCCGGAATCGAGATAGAGATCGCCCTGCAGGCGCTGGTCGAGCCAGCGGGCAAAGGTGGATTCGAAGCCGGTGACCATGGTCTGCACCCCGATGGCGGTGGCGATGGCAAATGCCAGTGCCGTCAGCGGCAGGCTCAACAGCCGGCACAGGGCGCGCATTTCGGAGCAGGACCATTCCAACAGCGGCCGCCGGCAGTGGCGTTCCGCCCGCGCCAGCAGCCGGTTCAGCAGCTCGGGCAGCAGCAGGCCGACACCGATCAGGCAGCCCAGGGTGGCGAGGAATATCAGCCACAGCTTGCCCGTCGATAACAATACCAGCAGCGACACGGTGACGAGCAGCAGCGCCCCCAGCCAGCGCCAGCGGAGCATCTGCTCCCTGCCCCGCTGCTCCCGCCCCAGCATCAGCAAATCGGCGCAGGCCCAGCCGACCACCAGCGCCAGGATCAGCACCATGCCGAGCCAGGTTTCCGCGCTGGGTGCGCTCCTGGCCAGGGTATCGACACTGAAGAGCCCACTGAGAGTCCCCTGGAACCCGTCGGCCATCGCCGACGCCAGCCGCCCGCCCAGCCACAGTCCCAGAGTGCCGCCAACCAGCGCAACCAGCAGCACTTCCACGATCAGCGCCAGGCGCAACTGCGCGGGCCTGACGCCGAGCCGCACCAGTATCTCCAGGCTGCGACGCCGCTGCTCCAGCGCAAAGCGGTAGACGCTGCGCACCAACAGTGCCGCCACCAGCAGCGCCAGGGCCCCCAGCGCATCGATACTAAGCAGGAAGGCCTCCACCAGCGGGTCCGGTTCCACGCCGTAGTCTTCAACCTGGCCGCGGTAGCCCTCGGGGAGCGGCAGCCTTTCCGTCTCCGCCGCCGGCAGCAGAATCTCCAGCCTGCTGCGCCCGGCGCTCGCCAGCTCGGCGGCTACTGAAATGTCGGTGAGCAGCTGCCCGCGCGGCAGGCCGTCGAATTCGTCGAATCGATAATCCCCGCTGCCCGGCAGCGACAGCTGTTGCCAGCGCGCCAGGTCCGCGGCACTGCCGAGCAGGGTTGGGTGATCGAAGCCGGCGAACAGCTGATCGATAACCGGCGCGCCTTCATCAAGCTCCTGCCTGTACCGCCGCAGGCAAGCGGCACTGAACGGATCGATACCGATAACGGCCGGCGCCTCGGGGGCCCTCTCATTTGCTCGGAAGCGCACCTCCAGCCGCGGCGACGCGCAGAGCCCCGCCCGGCGCAGCCGCACGAAATCCCCCACATCCACCGCACGGCCATCGACACGCACCACACTCAACAGCGGCTCCAGCGCCGCCCTGGACCTGGCCACCGCATTCTCCGCCGAGCCCGTCAGTGAGCGGACCCCGCTCCAGAGCATGGCCGCACACACCAGAATCAGCAGCAGCCCGGCCAGCTGGCCCGGATGGCGGCGGTAATGGCTCAGGAAGACTGTGCCGAGTCCCATTGGCGCAGGGCTCCCTCCCGCAATTCGAGAATCCGGTCGCAGCGCTGGGCCAGCTCCGGGTTGTGGGTGACGATCAGCGCGCCCAGCGCCCGCTCGCGTATAGCATCGAAGAACAGCGGCGCCACGCGCCTGGCCGTCCCGTAGTCGAGGCTGCCGGTGGGTTCGTCGGCGAGCATCAGTTCCGGCTGCATCACAAAGGCACAGACCAGCGCCGCCCGCTGGCGCTGGCCGCCGGAGAGTTGATCGGGATAGCGGTGTGCC
The DNA here is from genome assembly GCF_059834885.1 of Microbulbifer sp. SE14. NCBI lineage: Bacteria > Pseudomonadati > Pseudomonadota > Gammaproteobacteria > Cellvibrionales > Microbulbiferaceae > Microbulbifer > Microbulbifer sp. SE14. The sequence continues at coordinate 83,091 of NZ_JCBAJA010000025.1, forward strand.
GTGTCGGCAATACCCAGACGCTCCAGCAGCGCCTCGCCATCGTGCTGTTGCAGACCGGCAAGCCCGGCGCGAAAAGCGATATTGCGGGCGACAGTGAGTGTGGGGATCAGGTTGCCGTCCTGAAACAGCGTGGCGATACGGGTGCGGCGCAATTCGGCCCAGTCGTCGTCATCCAGTTGGGACCGATCGCGGCCGAAGACCCGCAGCTGGCCACTGTCGGGTGCCAGCAGGCCGTTGAGCAGGTTCAACAGGGTGCTCTTGCCGGAACCCGAGGGTCCGATCACCGCCACCGCCTCACCGCGGCGCAGCCCGAGGGACAATCCGCGTAGCACGCTGATCTGTTCGCGGGCGGTACGGTAGGACCTGCTGAGGTTGTGGGCCTGGATCAGGGCGTCATTCATCAGTTGTCGGGCACTGTCTGATGGGTCATTCCGGCCAGTTTATCGCACCGGAAAGATACCTGTCGGACAGATGACCAGAAAAGGCGTTATTGAATGCCTTATGGGTTTATTTTGCTCCATCAAAACTACACTCTGCCCAGATATACGCATAAAGTTGCATCAAATACGCATCACTCAGGAGGCTAACCATGGCAACTCGCGCCAGCCTCTCCCTCAGCGAACCCAACGAGCGCTGGATCCAGGCGCAGATCGACAGCAAGGCGTTTTCCAGCCGCAGCGAAGGCATCAATGACCTGATACTCGGGCCAGGGAAATGGAGGCGCTTCGTGGGAAGTTGGCGGATGCCGAATTGTCCAGCCAGCAACGGGGTTGGGTGACGCAGTCGGCCAGCGACATGCTGCAATCCTTCAAGATCGCAGCCAACTGGGTCACTGCCTGAGTCTGGGCCAACAAAACTACCGCTACAGTTTTATCTCAATATCGGCAATAACCGCATTGGCGGTATTGCGCGCAGTCGCCCTGCGTCTCGCACACGCCCCGGAAGGCGTCGTGCCGGTAACCCGCGGATCAGATACCGTGCCTGACGGGCAGACATCACTTCGCCGGGGCGGCCTGAAGGAACTTGAACGGTGTGGCCTCCGCGAAGTGTTCCGCGGCATTGCCCGCGTAATACTTGCCGCCGGCAATCGCCAGCTTCTTCGCCGGGGCGCCTTCTGAGAGATCCAGATCTGCCATCGGTACCCAGAACGCATTCGGGGCCGTTGACGAGTCGAAGTAATATACCTTGTTCTTCTGATCAGCGACCGTGCGCCACAGGGTGGAAGCGATGTTCGGCGAACCGGGTGTGGTGATGCCCAGCGGTACGCTGACCGCACGCATCACCGACATCACCTCGGCGATCGCCTGGTGGGCGTAGGTTTGCTCGGGGACCGCCGAAATGAAGTTCGGATCAGTCTTTACGGGAACCGCTCCGAGCAGGAAGGAGGCGCGGGCGAAACGGTCGGCGGCGCTGTTGGTACCGGGCAGGAACTTGAGCCCTCCGATCCTCTCCCAGTAGCTGTTGAGAGCCAGCTGCTGGTCGTAGCTCGGCGAGTTGGTCATCACCGTGTACTGTTTGCCGTGATGAATGACGAGTTCGCCATCGAGGTACTCGAAGATCGCCGAATCGCCGGAAGGGTCGGAGATGGAGAGATGCAACTCGGCGGGGGAACCATTCGGCAGCTTCGGCGCGATGATGCGGAACGGCTGCGCCCGCAGCCCCTCTACCGCTTCGGCGACCGTCGCGTAATTGTCGAGCACGTACTGTGCCCACAGGCCGATCGACATTGGCGGCTTATCGTTTGGTTTGCCGTAGTCAGACTCGGCGAGATAGAGCAGGTTGGCGACCAGTCCCTGATCGTTCAGGCCGTCGGCGCTGGCGATATTGTAGGCCGAGGCGATAACGCTGCCGTATTTGGACACCCATTTCGGCGAATCCGGGCCGGCCGCGCCGTTGCGCGCCATACCGCGCGGAAACGCCCAGAGGTCCGTCTGCATGTCCTCCATCCAGTCCATCGACCGGCCGGTGATCACCATGTTGTCGGACCCGGAGTAGAGCGTGCGGGTACAGGCCTGGGTCATGGAGGAGAGCACTGCCGCGGTCGAAAGCAGGGCTAGCACAACCCAGGACAGGGGCTTCATCTTTTTCAAATGCATGTTGCTTGCTCGTCTCCATTGAGGCGCGTCGCGGGCGCCGATTGAGGAAGATCGCGCGCGATCAAATGGCGTGAACGGCCGGTGTCACACAACTATAAGTCGCACAAGGCGGAGTATAGGGAGAATAAACGCCCTTTTTGCCAAGGTCCGCCCAGGTCCGGCGGTAGTTTTCCGTCAATCGTCGTCCTACTCGTCCCAAACCGGCGCCATGCGCTCGGCCTGCTCTTCACGAACGTCATCGATGACGGCCATCAGGTCCCCGACATCGACGCTGGTGGTGTCATGCTCGAAATGCCCGGTCAGAGCGCTGTCCGGGTGCAGTTCACCCGCCTCATAAAGCGCCCAGATCTCCTTGCCGTAATCGGTCGTCAACAGCTCCGGGGCGAAGCGGCCGAAATAGGCACGCATATTGTTGACGTCGCGCTCCAGCATCGTGGCGGCGTTGTTGTTGCCGGCCGCATCCACCGCCTGGGGCAAATCGATGATCACCGGGCCGTGGGGGTCCAGCAGCACGTTGAACTCGGAAAGGTCGCCATGGACCAGGCCGGCACACAGCATGCGCACGACGTCGGCCATCACCTGGCCGTGGTAATCGCGGGCCTGCTCCGCGCTCAGCGTGACGTCATCCAGGCGCGGGGCGGCGTAGCCCTCGTCGTCGGCCACCAGCTCCATCAGCAGCACGCCATCGACGAAGCCGTACGGCTGGGGAACGCGCACGCCGGCCGACGCCAGCCGGTACAGGGCATCGACCTCGGCATTCAGCCAGGCCTGTTCCTGCTCTTTCTGGCCGTAGCGGGTCTTCTTCGACATAGCCCGGGCGCGGCGGCTGTTGCGCATCTTGCGGCCTTCCTGGTACTGCACCGCCTGCTTGAAGCTGCGCTGCCTGGCTTCCTTGAAGACCTTGGCACAGCGCAAGTCGTCGCCGCAGCGCACCACATACACCTGCGCTTCCTTGCCGCTCATCAACTGGACGATGACCTCGTCGATCATGCCGTCGTCGACCAGCGGTTGTAATCTCTTGGGTACTTTCATGGTTTCTGGTAATCAGCCCTCTCTCGCCGATTCTTGTCTCCCTTACCGGTGCGCCAACGCGTAGTCGATCGCCGCACACACCGCGACAGCCTGCGCGGTGTTGCATTGCTCGGGCGTCGCGCGGGGGCTGTCGGGGTAGACCTCGGTGGTGGTCTTGTAGGGGGCGTTGGTGATGCTCGCACACAGGCCCAGCTGCTTGAGCGGGTACTGGATCACGCCCGGTGCGACTACCGGCGAGCCGATGATCTCGCCATTGCCATCGGCCGGGGCGATATGGGTCACCTGCTCCACCGCCGCGATCACCGCCTGCTGGAATTCCGGCTGCGGGCTCTCGCTGTCGTCGACCAGATAGAAGCCATCGGGAATCCCGCCGGGCGCGAACGGCTTGCCGTCGCGGGCGGCCAGCGCGGGGCGGAACTCGGTTTCGTCGGTATCGGTGGTCTCGTGCAGGTCGATATGCATCAGCACACGATCGCGGACCGGCGCCACCAGCCGCATCAGCGCCGCCGACTCCTCAGCCGGGCTGTTTTCGCGGAAGGAGCGGTTCGGGTCGACCGCGTGCGGGTTCCAGCGATGGATGCGCTCGTAACCCCAGGGACTGACGCAGGGCGCCACCAGCAGATTCACCCGGCCGGCGTAGTCCGCTGCATGCTGATCGACGAACTGCAGCGCACCGTGTACACCGCTGGTTTCATAGCCGTGCACGCCGCCCGTCACCAGCACCACCGGCAGCTCGTCGCGCCAGTCGCGGCTGCGGATGGCGAACAGCGGATAGCTGTCGGCGCCATAGTCCAGGCGGCCGTACTCCTCCACGTCGAAACGATCACGCAGGCGCTCGATCGCGCTCAACACCTCCGACTCGAAGCTGCGTTGACGGCTCTGCCGCGACAACCACTCGGCGCGCTCCGCGTCGCCCCAGGGCGTGCCGGGGGTACCGATTGGATAGGGTGTGGGGGCCGTGTTCATTTCGCTTGTTCTCCAGTGATGAGCGAGGGAGGTATTCTACACTCCGAACAGACCCAGCTGGCCATCCACCAGACTGTCGAAATCCAGCTCTATGAAGGGCAATATGGCATCGGCCACCGGCTTGAGCTGCCTGTCGATATAGTGCTGGTAATCCATCGGTGACTGACGGTGATCTACTGGCTCCGGGCCATTGAGGGTGATCACGTAACGAATCCAGCCCTTGTTCTGGTAGCGGGGCCGCAGCCCCTGCTGGCGACGCATATCGTCAGCCAGTCGCGCCGCGCGTACATGGGGTGGCACGTTTTTTACGTATTGCTCCAGCTTGCGCCTGAGCCGCTTGCGGTACACCAGCAGCTCGTCCATGTCTCCAGCCCGGGTTTTCTCCACCGTCTCGCGGATATAGTCGGACGGATCTTCACCGTGAAACACCATCCCGTAGAGTTGGGTCTGGAACTGCTTGGCCAGGGCGGTCCAGTCGCTGCGCACTGTTTCCAGGCCCTTGAATACCAGCTTTTCCTCACCCCCTTTCACCACCAGGCCCGCATAGCGTTTCTTGGAACCGGCCTCCGAGCCGCGAATGGTGGGCATCAAAAAGCGCCGGTAGTGGATTTCAAATTCCAGCTCCAACTCGCACTCCAACGCCAGCTCTTCTTTGAGCTTGTGCCGCCAGCGCCCGTTGATCTCACTGGCCAGGCCCTTGCCGATCGCATCCACCTCTTCGAGGCTGGGCCGGCCGCTCAGCCACACAAAGGTCGAATCGGTATCGCCGTAGATGACCTGGTGGCCCATTTCCTCGATCCAGCGGGCGGTCTGCTGCATGATCTCGTGACCGCGCAGGGTGATGGAGCTGGCCAGGCGCGTGTCATAGAAGCGGCAGCCCCCTGAGCCCAGCACCCCGTAGAAGGAGTTCATGATGATCTTGATGGCCTGGGAGCGGGCGGCGTCCCGCTCCCGCTTGGCGATGTCCCGCTGTGCCCAGAGGTTGGCAATGATGTCCGGCAGGAAATGCCTGTCGCGGGAAAAGCGCGCGCCGCGAAAACCGGGGATGGCATCGTCCTCCGCCAGGCCCTCGACCAGCCCCATGGGATCAATTTTGAAAGTGCGGATAATACTGGGGTAAAGGCTCTTGAAATCCAGCACCAGCACGTTGTCGTAAAGGCCCGGCCGGGAGTCCATCACATAGCCGCCCGGACTGGCCAGGCCGCCGTCGGCCGGCAGGTTAGGCGCCACATAGCGGCTGCGGTGCAGTTTGGGCAGGTAGAGGTTGGTGAAGGCCGCCACGGAGCCGCCACTGCGATCCAGCTCGAGGCCGGTGAGCTGGGCCCGCAGGCGCAGGTAATCCAGCAGCCGGGTGTGCTGGAAAATGTCCCAGACCAGGCGGCAGTCCTCCAGGTTGTAGGCGGCCAGCTTGGGTTTGTTGTGGCGAAAGTCGTGTTCAATCACCGCCAGGCGGTTGTCCACGTCTTCGGTGTCTTTGCCCCTGCCCAGCAGGGTTTGTGCCACGAATTCCAGGCTGAAACTTTCGAAGTTGTAGGTGGCACTCTTCAGTCCGTCGATGCCGTCCAGTACCACGCGGCCCGGCAGCGTCACGAAGCCCTGGCCGCCTTCCCGGCCATCCCGCCAGCGGGCATCAGCACCACCACGCCCCAGCTTCAGGCGCAGGCCGTGGCGCCCGGCCCTTTTCAGCAGCAGCCGAAAATCAAAGTCCACCACCGACCAGCCGATGATGATGTCCGGGTCCAGTCGATTGAACCTGGCCTCCAGCGCTTTAAGCAGGGTGTAGTGGCATAGTGAATCTGGTCACCTGGTTTTGAGTGTATGATCACTCACAGAGAAAGTCAGGTGGATATGATGACGAAGAAGAGAAATTTCAGCCCGGAATTCCGTCT
>NZ_JCBAJA010000026.1:0-77300 GCF_059834885.1 Microbulbifer sp. SE14
ATCTTGTAGGCGCCTTGAGCGACCACGTAGAGAAGCCTGAAACTCAGTAATGGTTGGACAGCGGAAACCAGATTAGTGGTTGACATCAGGAGCCGCTTTAGAGAAGCGGCCTATGGCCGCGATCGGGCTTTCCGGGTGAACCGAACATCGATCGCGGCCATGGGCCGCTCCTACAGTACCCTCTCCCCTTGGGGAGAGGGTTAGGGAGAGGGGGCGCCGACCAGCACCCCCTCCCCCGGCCCCTCCCCCGCAAGCGGGAGAGGGGAGAGTGGTTGCGGCGCCGGAAAAAAGAACGGAGACGCCGCGTTTAGCGGAACACGGCCCTGTCCCCTTCGAGCTCGGCGTGAATGGTATCGCCGGGGGCAAACTTGCCCGCCAGCACGTCCTGCGCCAGCGGGTTTTCCAGCCACATCTGTATCGCGCGCTTCAGCGGGCGGGCGCCGTAGACCGGATCGAAGCCGACCTCCGCCAGCTTGTCCAGCAGCGGCTCGGCCACCTCCAGCTTCAGGTCGCGCTCACCCAGGCGCCGGCGCAGCGACTCCAGCTGTATCTCGGCGATGGAGCGCACCTCCGCCTTGTTCAGCGGGTGGAAGACCACCACCTCGTCGATGCGGTTGATGAATTCCGGGCGGAAGTGCTCGCCCACCACGTCCATCACCGCGCTTTTCATCTGTCGGTAGTGGATTTCGGTGTCCAGTTCGTCCGCGTCGCGGGCGGCGGCGTATTTCTGGATCAGGTCGGAGCCCAGGTTGGAGGTCATCACCACCACGGTGTTGCGGAAATCCACCGTGCGCCCCTGGCCGTCGGTGAGGCGGCCGTCCTCGAGCACCTGCAGCAGTATGTTGAATACTTCCGGGTGGGCCTTTTCCACCTCATCCAGCAGTATCACCGAGTAGGGTTTGCGCCGCACCGCCTCGGTCAGGTAGCCGCCCTCCTCGTAGCCCACATAGCCGGGAGGCGCACCGATCAGGCGCGCGACCGAGTGCTTCTCCATAAACTCCGACATGTCGACGCGCACCATGGCGTCCTCTGTGTCGAACAGGAATTGCGCCAGGGCCTTGCACAACTCCGTCTTGCCGACGCCGGTGGGGCCTAGGAACAGGAAGGAGCCGTTGGGCCTGTTCGGATCAGCGAGGCCGGCGCGGGAGCGGCGCACCGCATTGGCCACCGCGGCCACCGCCTCGCCCTGGCCAATCACGCGCCTGTGCAGCTCATCTTCCATACGCAACAGTTTTTCCCGCTCGCCCTCGAGCATCTTCGCCACCGGGATACCGGTCCAGCGGGAGACCACCTCGGCCACCTCTTCCTCGGTGACCTTGTTGCGCAACAGGCGCGGCTCCTCCTCGTCCTTGGCTTCGTCGGCGGACTTCAGCTGTCCCTCCAGTTGTGGAATCAGGCCATACTGCAATTCCGACATCCGCTCCAGGTCGCCGGCGCGGCGCGCCGCCTCCATATCCAGCTTGGCCTGCTCCAGCTTCTCCTTGATGTCGTGGCTGCCGGCCAGCTGGGCCTTCTCCGCCTTCCACACCTCCTCCAGGTCGGAGTATTCCTTTTCCAGCTTGTGGATTTCCTCCTCGAGCTTGGCCAGGCGCTTCTGCGCCGCCTCGTCGTCCTTGTCCTTCTTGACCGCCTCGCGCTCGATTTTGAGCTGGATCAGGCGCCGGTCCAGCTTGTCCATCTCCTCCGGCTTGGAATCTATTTCCATGCGGATACGGCTGGCGGCCTCGTCGATCAGGTCTATGGCCTTGTCCGGCAGCTGGCGATCGGTGATATAGCGCTGGGACAATCTGGTCGCGGCGATGATCGCCGAGTCGGTGATATCGACACCGTGGTGCACCTCGTAGCGCTCCTTCAGGCCGCGCAGAATCGCGATGGTGTCCTCTTCGGTGGGCTCGTCCACCAGCACCTTCTGGAAGCGCCGCTCGAGGGCCGCGTCCTTCTCGATGTATTTGCGGTATTCGTCCAGGGTGGTGGCGCCGACGCAGTGCAGCTCGCCGCGGGCCAGCGCCGGCTTGAGCATATTGCCGGCATCCATGGCGCCCTCGGCCTTGCCGGCGCCGACCATGGTGTGCAGTTCGTCGATAAACAGGATGATGCGGCCTTCCTGTTTCGAGAGTTCGTTCAGCACCGCCTTCAGGCGCTCCTCGAATTCGCCGCGGAACTTGGCCCCGGCCAGCAGCGCGCCCAGGTCCAGGGACAGCAGTCTCTTGTCCTTCAGTCCCTCCGGCACCTCGCCGTTGACGATGCGCTGCGCCAGCCCCTCGACGATGGCGGTCTTGCCCACGCCGGGCTCGCCGATCAGCACCGGGTTGTTCTTGGTGCGCCGCTGCAGCACCTGGATGGTGCGGCGGATTTCGTCGTCGCGGCCGATCACCGGATCCAGCTTGCCGGCCACGGCGCGCTCGGTCAGGTCGAGGGTGTATTTGTCCAGGGCCTGGCGCGCATCCTCGGCGCCGGCATCGTCGACCTTCTCGCCGCCGCGCACCTTGTCGATGGCCGCCTGCAATTGTTTGAAATCGCCGTTGGCATTGAGGATTTTCGACACCTCGCCGGCGGCGGGATCGAAGGCGGCCAGCAACACCGTTTCGCTGGCGATAAAGGTGTCGCCGTTCTGCTGCGCCCTCTTGTCCGCCAGGTTGAACAGCCGCGCCAGTTCCTGGGACATGCCCACGTCGCCGGTGGGCGTGCCGACGGTGGGCAGGCTGTCGAGCCTTTTCGCCAGGTCGTTGCGCAGGCCGTTGAGGTTGAAGCCCGCCTGGGACAGGAAGGCCGGCACGCTGCCGTTGTTCTGGTTCAGCAGTGCCAGCAGCAGGTGTTCCGGGTAAATCTGGTTGTGGTCGCGCCCGACGGCCAGGGACTGCGCGTCGGCAATCGCGGCCTGCAGCGGATTGGTCATTCGGTCTATGCGCATGGACGAACCCCCTCCTCCTCGGAAGACAAAACAGTGGCGCCGATTTGGCGCCACCCATTCAGTGTAGTAATGGGAGATAAAATAGGGGCGGGAGAAGGGTTTTCAATGATCCAGATCAAATGGCCCCTGTTTCGGGCCGCTGTTCAATCCTGAAGCCAGATCAGGGACGCCATGCGGCCGGTGGTTTTGTCGCGGCGGTAGGAAAAGAAATTTTCTTCTTCGGTAAAGGTGCAGCGGTCGCCGCCGTAAATTTCAGTGACACCCAGTTGCCTGAGTTCTGCGCGCGCCAGGGCGTAGATATCGGCGAGGAAATGCAGCGGCTTTTTGGTGTGCGGGCGGAAGCACTGAGCGATGGCCTCCGCGTGCTCACCGCTCAGCGCATTTTCAAAAAAGACCTCCAGCACATCCACGCCGGTTTCAAACGCCTGCGGACCAATGGCCGGGCCCAGCCACACCACCAGCTCCTGCGGATCGCAGTCGAGCGCCTCGACGCTGGTGCGCAGTATACCTTCGGCCAATCCGCGCCAACCGGCGTGGGCCGCCGCCACCCGGGTGCCGGACTTGTCGCAGAAGAGCACCGGCAGGCAGTCGGCGGTGAGCACCGCGCAGACGGCGCCGGGAGCCGCAGCGAAGCTGGCATCGGCGGTGCGCACCAGGCCGTCGCCCTTCGCCTCGACAACCCTGTCGCTGTGGATCTGCTCCAGCCACTGGGGTTTGGCCGGGAGTTGCAGTTCCTGCAGCAGCTGGCTGCGATTGGCGGCCACCGCCTGCTCGTCGTCCCCCACATGGGCGCCGAGATTGAAGGACTCGTAGTCGCCCTTGCTGTGGCCGCCGCTGCGCAGGCTGGTGGCGGCGCGCACATTGGCGGGCGCGGGCCAGTTGGGGAAAAGGTAGTGTTCTATGGTCATGGGCCTTCCGGGCTCTCTGGTGGATGCGCTTGGCGCTTGCGTGCGTGACCGCCATGGATGGCGGAGTGCCGCCCAGCGGAAATGCTGAAAACGCAGGAGCGGTTTTCTGCCATCCACCGATCAGGGGGTTCGCAACAATTCGAGCAGCCGCAGCATATCCGCGGGCATGGGCGCGCGCCAGTGCATCTCCTCGCCGGTTTTCGGGTGCAGCAGGGACAGCTCGGCGGCGTGCAGGGCCTGGCGCGGGAACTGCTGCAGCGCCCGGACCAGTTCGGCCGAGGCCTCCGCGGGCAGTTTGGGGCGGCCGCCGTACAGTGGGTCGCCCACCAGCGGGTGGCGGATATGGGCCATATGCACGCGGATCTGGTGGGTGCGGCCCGTCTCCAGTTTGCAGCGCAGCAGTGTGTGGGCGCGGAAGCGCTCCTGCACCCGGTAGTGAGTGACCGCCTCCTTGCCCCCAAAGTCGAGGACAGCCATCTTCAGCCGGTTCTGGCGGTGGCGGCCGATGGGCGCATCCACCGTGCCGCCGCCGCTGACGGTGCCCTGGACTATGGCGTCGTACTGGCGGCTGACACTGCGCGCTTTCAGCTGCTGCACCAGGCTGGTCTGCGCCGGCAGCGTCTTGGCCACCACCATCAGGCCGCTGGTGTCCTTGTCCAGTCGGTGCACTATACCGGCGCGGGGTATCTGCGCCTGGGCCGGATTGTGGTGCAGCAGGCCGTTCAGCAGTGTGCCGTCCGGGTTGCCTGCGGCGGGGTGCACCACCAGCCCCGGGGGCTTGTTGATCACCAGCAGGCTGTCGTCTTCGTGGACGATCTCCAGGTCGAGGGACTGGGCGCGCCATTCCCCCTGGGGTTCCAGTTCGGCGCGCAGGCACAGCTGCTCGCCGCCGAACAGCTTGTCCTTCGGCCTGGCGGCGCCACCGTTGACGGTCAACTGGCCGCCTTTTATCCAGGATTGCAGCCGTGCGCGGGAGTAATCGGGAATTAATTCCGCCGCAGCCTGGTCCAACCTGTGTCCGGCCAGGTGGGCAGGCACTTCGATGTCCAGTTCGAGCAGTTCGGTCATGGTTCAACTTCAAACACTTTGGGCAGCTGCACGACTGTGGTTAAATGGCGGGCCGCCGGTTACCTATAATTGGCCGCTAGTTTAAAGGTAGAGAGTAATAATGATAGAGCGAGGGGCTATGCAGGCCTGGAAAACGCTGTGGTTGGCCGTACTATCCACGATATTGGTCGCCTGCGCCAGCACCGATGAATCCGAAGAGGGGCTGCCCTCCGGCAGCCGCACCGAGCAGGCCTTCTACGAGGCCGCCCAGCGCCAGCTGAGGTCCAGCCAGTGGGATCTGGCGATCAAGAACCTGCGCGCGCTGGAGGACAACTTCCCCTTCGGCAACTACGCCGAGCAGGCGCAACTGGAGCTGATCTACGCCTACTACCGCAACTACGAGAACGACGCCGCCATCGCCTCCGCGGACCGCTTTATCCGCCTGCACCCGCAGCACCGCAACGTCGACTACGCCTATTACATGAAGGGCCTGGCCTCCTTCACCGAGGGCAGCGGCCTGTTCGAGCGCTTCCTGCCCACCGACATGACCAGCCGCGACCCCGGCTCCGCGCGGGAGTCCTTCGCCCACTTCGCCCAGCTGATGGCCCGCTACCCGGACAGCCGCTACGCACCGGACGCGCAGAAGCGCATGATCCACCTGCGCAACCTGCTGGCGCGCTACGAGATACACGTGGCCAACTACTACTTCAAACGCGGCGCCTACCTGGCCGCCGCCAACCGCGGCCGCTATGTGGTGGAGAACTTCCAGCAGACCCCGGCGGTGCCGGATGCGCTGGCGGTGATGGTGCAGGGCTACCACCTGCTGGAGATGCCGGAGCTGGAGGCCAATGCGCTGAACGTGCTGCGCATCAACTACCCGAACCACCCGGCCTTCCGCAGTGACGGCAGCTTCAATTACAACTACTACAAGGGCGCCAGCGGCCGCAGCCTGGCCCACCGCCTCACCCTGGGCCTGTTCGAGAAATCGGATCCCCGCGGCTTCGACACCCGCGAGCTGTACAACCCGGAGTACCAGCGCGAAGAGGCGCCGCTGCCGCCGGAGCTGATGTAAACGGCGGATGCCACCAATAAAAAACGGCGCCCCGGGCGCCGTTTTTTTGTTCTCGCCGGATTCCCGCCTATTCGCCGGCCTTCCAGCCATTGGTGATCGGGTAGCGCCGGTCGCGGCCGAAGCCCCGCTCGGAGATCCGCACCCCCACCGCCGCCTGGCGGCGCTTGTACTCGTTGCGGTCCACCAGGCGCACCACCCGTTCCACCGTCTCCCGTTCGAAGCCGCGGCGGATGATCTCCTCGGCGCTGCAGTCCCTGTCGATATACAGGTTCAGTATCTGGTCCAGTATCTCGTAAGGGGGCAGGCTGTCGGAGTCCACCTGGTCCGGCGCCAGTTCGGCGCTGGGGGGGCGGGAGATCACCGTCTCCGGTATCACCTCGGACAGCGTATTTCTATAGCGGGCCAACTGGAACACCAGGGTCTTGGGCACATCCTTGAGCGCGTTGTAGCCGCCCACCATATCGCCGTAGAGGGTGGCGTAGCCCACCGCCAGTTCGCTCTTGTTGCCGGTAGTCAGCACCATGGCGCCCTTCTTGTTGGAGATGGCCATCAGCACCACGCCGCGGGAGCGGGCCTGCAGGTTCTCCTCGGTAGTATCCCGCTCGGTATCGGCAAACTCTTCTGCCAGCGCCCCCATAAAGGCGTCGAACATGGGCTCGATGCTGATCACCCGGTAGTGGATGCCCAGGCGCTTGGCCTGGTCGGCGGCATCGTTCTTGCTCAGGTCGGACGTGTAGCGGAAGGGCATCATCACCGCCTCCACCCGCTCCGCCCCCAGGGCGTCCACGGCGATGGCCAGGGTCAGGGCGGAATCTATGCCGCCGGACAGGCCCAGCACCACGCCGTTGAAGCCGTTCTTGTTCACATAGTCGCGCACGCCGAGCACCAGCGCCTGGTAGACAGAGGCCAGGTCCTCCAGGGCCGGGGTGACCTCGCCCGGGCCCAGTTTCACCTTGCCGTTCCTGTGGGTCACCGCGACCGGCAGCAGCTGCTCCACATACTCCGGCGCCCGCGCACACAGCTTGCCCCGGGCGTCCACGGCGAAGGAGCCGCCGTCGAACACCAGTTCGTCCTGACCGCCGATACAGTTCACATAAAGGATCGGCATATTGCCGGCACGGGCCTGGTTGGCGAGCAGCTCCAGGCGCTCCTGGGCCTTGCCGCGGTGGAAGGGCGAGGCGTTGATGTTCAGCATCAGCTTGGCGCCGGCGGCCGCCGCCTGGGCCACCGGTTCCGGGTGCCAGATGTCCTCGCAGATGGTGATGGACGTGGGGATGCCCTTGATGTCCACGATGCATGGCTGGTCGCCGGGCACGAAGTAGCGCATCTCGTCGAAGACCTGGTAGTTGGGCAGCTTCTGCTTGGCGTACTCCGCCACCAGCTCGCCGTCGACGATCAGTCCGGCCATGTTGAACACCTTGCCGGCCACCACCCGCGGGTAGCCGATCAGCACAGCGCAGGGCAGTTCCGCCGCCATCAGCTGCGCCAGGGCCGCGTCGATGCGCCGCTGCATGCTCGGGCGCAACAGCAGGTCCTCCGGGGGGTAACCGCACAGGGTCAGCTCGGGAAACAGCACCAGTTCGGCGTCCAGTTCGCGGTGCGCCTTCCTGGTGACGTCGATCACCTGCGCGGTGTTGCCGGGAATGTCCCCCACCAGAGAATTGATTTGTGCCAGCACTAGCTGCAAAGTAGACATCTTTGTACCTCGGGTCCAAGAGACGGCTATTGTACCGTGACCCGGGAGACAACCGCAGTAACCACAAAACAACCAGAACAATTCCGAGAGCCACTCCTTGAGCACTGCAGCGCCGGGCGCCAGCGGGACCACCCTGCAACACCACGAACTACTGCGGGTCTACGCCTACTACCGCGTGGCCATAGCCCTGGTGCTGCTGGGTATCTTCACCTCCGGCCTCGGCCGCGGCGCGGTGGGCAACAGCGCCCCGGCGCTCTACCTGAACACGGTGATCGCCTATGCCGCGCTCAACTTCGGCTGGCTGCTGCACCTGCGCCGCAGTGCCTACCACACCAGCGCCGGCCAGGTGGGGTTGATCCTCGGCTGTGACATACTCGTCTTCCTGCTGCTGATCCAGGCCAGCGGCGGCCTCAACTCCGGGCTCGGCTACCTGCTGCTGATCAATTGCTCGGTGGGCTCCATGCTGCTGGACCGGCGCATGGGCGCCTTCTTTGCCGCCGTGGCCAGCCTCGGGGTGATCGGCCAGCAACTGTACGGCCTGCTCGCGGGCCTCGCCAATACCCAGGACATAGTCTCCGCCGGCAGCCTGGGAATACTGCTGTTCGCCACCGTCAGCGCCCTGCAGTACCTTTCCGCGCGCATTCGCAGCGCCACACTGCGCGCCGACCAGCAGAGCCGCCAGGCGGCGCACCTGCAGCGGCTGGCGCAGCAGATCATCGAACGCATGCGCACCGGCGTGCTCGTCGTCGACGCCGCCAACAAACCGGAACTGATCAACCGCGCCGCGCGGCAGCTGTTGGGAGAGCAGCTGCAGCCGGGCGGCGAGCGCCAGGCCGAGCTGCGCCGCATAGTGCGCGAGTGGCGCCGCGACACCGCCCGCAGCGTCGCCCTGATGCAGGCGGACAACGGCGGCGAGCTGCGCCTCAGTTTTGCCAACCTGCGCCGGGAGCACGGCGACAGCACCCTGGTGTTCGTCGAGGACAACCGCAAACTCACCCAGGCCGCGCAGAAACTCAAGCTCGCTTCCCTCGGCCACCTGACCGGCTCCATCGCCCACGAGGTGCGCAACCCCCTCGGCGCCATCAGTCACGCAGCGCAGCTTTTGTCGGAGTCGCCCAATCTCAGCGACGAGGACCGGCACCTGACCCAGATCATCTGCCGCCACAGCCAGCGGGTGAACGAGATAGTGGAGAACGTGATGCAGCTGTCGCGCCGCCGCGCATCGGTGCCGCAGCTGCACGACCTGGGGGACTGGCTGGAGCTGTTTATCCAGGACTTCCGCGCCGGCGCCCCGGCCGAAACCAGGATCCGCCTGGAACTGCCGGAGCAACCGGTCAACGCCCGCTTCGACCCGCAGCAGCTGGCGCAGGTGGTCACCAATCTGTGCAACAACGCCCTGCACCACTCCCATATCTCCACCGGCCGGCGCGACGTGGAGATCGCCGTCTACCGCCACGGGGAGCGCGATTGCGCGGTGCTGGACGTGATCGACAGCGGCCGCGGCGTGCTGCCGGAGCACAGGGACAAGATATTCGAGCCCTTCTTCACCACCGGCCAGGGAGGCAGCGGCCTGGGGCTCTACATAGCGAGGGAACTCTGCGAGGCCATCCAGGCCAACCTCTACTACTGCCGCAGTGAGGGCAACAAAAGTTGCTTTCGGATAGAATTCGCCCACTCAAACCGGATTTTTTGACGCAACAGGGGAACCATTTTCCAATGAACTAGTTGCCAATCGGTAAAGATTCTCTGCCATAATCAGGCGCTGAATCTCAGTGCTTCAAGAAAACCAACAATAAGACCGCGAATAAATGCAACCACTGGCCCTGGTCGTCGACGACGAACCGGATATCTGCGAACTGCTGACCCTGACCCTGCGGCGCATGGACGTCCGCTGCCACACCGCCGCCAACCTGAGCGAGGCCCACCGCCTGCTCAGCGAGAACCGCTACGATTTCTGTCTCACCGATATGCGCCTGCCGGATGGCGACGGCCTGCAGCTGGTGGAGCATATCCAGGAACACAGCGACGGCGACCTGCCGGTGGCGGTGATCACCGCCCACGGCAATATGGACACCGCCATCAGCGCCCTCAAGCTGGGCGCCTTCGACTTCGTCAGCAAGCCGGTGGACCTGGAGCGGCTGCGCAGCCTGGTGCAGCTGGCGCTGCGCCTGAACCAGAAGCGCAACGAAGTGCAGACCCGGGGCGCCGACCAGCTGCTGCTCGGCGAGGCGGAAAACATGCGCCTGCTGCGCCGGCAGATCGCCAAGGTCGCGCGCAGCGATGCCCCCATCTACATCAGCGGCGAATCCGGTTCCGGCAAGGAGCTGGCGGCCCGCTCCATCCACGCCCAGGGTGCCCGCGCCGACAAGCCCTTCGTGCCGATCAACTGCGGCGCCATTCCGGCGGAACTGATGGAGAGCGAATTCTTCGGCCACAGGAAAGGCAGCTTCACTGGCGCCCACAAGGACAAGCCCGGCCTGCTGCAGACCGCCGAGGGCGGCACCCTGTTCCTGGACGAGGTGGCGGACCTGCCGCTGGATATGCAGGTCAAACTGTTGCGCGCCATCCAGGAAAAGCGCGTGCGCCCGATCGGCGCCAGCCAGGAAGTGCCCATAGACGTGCGAATTCTAAGCGCGACGCACAGGGACTTGGCGAGGGAAGTGGCCGAGGGCCGCTTCCGCAGCGATCTCTACTACCGCATCAATGTGATCGAAATCGCCGTGCCGCCGCTGCGGGAGCGCGCCGGGGATATTCCGCAACTTGCGGGCATCATCATGCGCCGCATCGCCGCCAATGCCGGACTCGATGCACCGCAACTCTCAGATGAAGCGCTGGACGCGCTGAAGAACTACTCCTTTCCGGGCAACGTGCGCCAGCTGGAAAACATCCTGGAGCGCGCCTTTACCCTCAGCGACCAGCAGCTGATCCGCGCCGAGGACCTGCTGCTCGACCGCGAGGCCGTGCAGATAGCGAAAGCTCCGGAGCCGCAGCCGGCTCCCCAAATCACAGCCGAGCCGCCGGTTGCGCAGGCCTACCCCGGCCAGTTCGATCCCAGCCACTACGGTTCCCTGGATGAATTCCTTCAAACCATCGAAAGGGAAGCGATTGAGAGCGCGCTGACCGATACGCGCTGGAACAGGACGGCGGCGGCGCAGAAGCTGGGGATCAGTTTTCGGTCTTTGCGGTATCGACTGAAGAAACTCGGGCTGGAAGACTGAGTACTAAAAACAGTACACACGTACGTACTGTAATGGCCTGTGATTGGCTTTTTCGGTTCTATCAGTATGCTGGTGCAAGCTCAAGGAAGTGGAGTTTGCACTGTGAACAAAGTTTCGGGTTTTACCCTAATCGATTTGATGTTGACCATTGCTATTCTAGCCATTGTGATGGCCGTAGCAGTACCGTCGATGACGGACTTTCTCCATCGTTATCGAAGCGAAACATACCGTCAGCAACTGTTCGACCTGATCGCCCTCGGTCGGGGCAAGGCCTACAGCCTGGGGGAAATTTATACTCTCTGTGGGAGCTCGAACGGACAGGAATGTAACGGCGATTGGTCCCAAGGGGTACTGTTGTTCGCGGATGGCAACGGCAACGGCGAGCGGGAGGAAAACGAAACGATCGAACGGGTAATGTCCGCGTTGCCGAAAAGTGCCAGCCTGAAATGGAACAATCTCAGAAATTATCTGCAGTATCGCCCTAACGGCCGCACCCCGCGGCAGACAGGAAATTTTGCCTACTGCCCACCGGACGGAAACCCCGAATACGGTTGGATTATCGTACTCAATGCCACCGGCCGCCCCTATTTTGGCAGGGACAACGACGGCGATGGCATTATGGAAAACGGCAGCGGCGTTGAATTGACCTGCGCCGCAGCAGAATAAATCAGCTGCAGATCTTGTCCCAGCACAAATCGCCCGGATCGGCAAAGGCGCCGTCATTACCGCGGTCCCAGGCCTTTTCGCCACTGGAGCTCAGCCGCAGCTGGCCATCACCAACTTGCGAACCTATGGGAGTAGCGAACAGATCATAGCTATTGCCATCGCCACTCACGTCGATGGTGAGATTGTATCTTTTATTACTACCATCTAGCGGCGACTGGGTCGGGAAAATGGCGGGGGCACCGTCGTCGTTACCGCCTGCAGCAGCGCCGGCATAGGTGCCATTCTGGGTAAAATGCCGCTCCATCGCCTGCGCCAGCCCCAGCAGGGCGCCCTGGGCATCGGAGCGGTTGGAGGAGCGCACCTGGTTCTGGTAAGAGGGCCAGGCGACACCGGCGAGTAACGCCACTATCGCCACGACAATCATCAATTCGATCAGGGTAAAGCCGAACTGCTTTTTCATTTCTCTATCTCGCAGTGTGTAAGAGTGCGGCCGGACACTGCCCGACCGCTGAATCAACCAACCGTTGCGGAATCAGTTTGGAGAGAACTCCTCCCAAGACAGACGGCCCTCTCGTTCCTCCTTACCGGGATCAATCGGGGCACAATCAACGTCTCCCGAACTACCCGGGGTGCAGCGTATATTGCTGATAAAGCCCGGCTCGCCCGGCATTCCCGGATCGGGGGGCGGATTAGAGCCAGTATCGTCGCATTCGGTACCGTTTGCGTTGATACAGCGGCTCGGCTCGAATATCTGGCCCACATAACCGGCATCATCCTGGTCGATCTTGCCATCGTTGTTGAAATCTGTCACCGGTCGATCCAGTCCCTCTTCGGGCAAGCCAGTGCGAAAATCCATGGCCATCAGCCAGCCGGTACCACTGGACGCACAGGGCTGGGGGTTAGGGATAATGGTATTGAAGAACAGGCTGTTACGGCGCAGAGCCGCAGAACTGACCACTCGCTCGGCCGCATAGGCACCCGAGGCGTTATCCAGCGGCATGTACCAGCCATAATCTTCCGCCCAATTGATGTCACCATCAGTCGCATCGGAAACCCTGCGCATCGTGTTGACACGTTGAAGATCACGCTCGACCAAATCACTGGCTGTGCGATTGGCAACCCCTTTGTCCCAAACCACGTAGAAACCACCTCCATTGATTTCCGTCAAATCGCCCGAATTCAGGTATTGCCCGGTGCCGAACATCACCAGCACATTGGGCCCAGCGCCATTCGTCGCCGCCGTATTGCGCGCTACTAACGGCATTGCGGTAATCGCATTGTGCGGTTCGCCATTGCCGGCACTGAACAGCTTGTAATCTTTGCCCCAACCACTGGCCTGACAGCTTCCGTCGCCATCGGCGTTGCACAGGTCAAAGGCCCACATATTGCCCATCAGGTCACCGGCGTAGACACGATCGACTTTGCGGTCACCGTTCAAATCAATAAGGCGCGGAGAGGAGAGGCCGTTCTTCCGGCCACTGTTGTCGGCACCGATACCGGTACTGATAAACTCCCAGTCACCGGCATCCCAACTTCCGTCGGCCCCCTCCTCGATATAGACAATAAAGAGGCCCGCCTCGCCATTGTCGCTGTTATAGCCGTTGCCGAAAATCGCCGCCCACTTGTCATTATTCAGCTTGGCGATCTGCGCCTCGGAAAAACCGTAACCCAGGTTGGCGCGGCCGGTATCGTCGCCGCCATCAAACTCCCACAGCACAACGCCGGCGGCATTGGTTTCATTGAGGTTGGCGGGATTGGTCACATCCAGGGCGAAATAACCCTTGCCGCCGCCGCGCAAGCCGCCCACCAACACGGTTGTCCAATCCGGCTGATTGCCACCGTCCGGATCGATAAATGCATCGGACACGGCCGGTGTCAGGTCCACATAATAATTGTGCGAATAGGTGGAACTGGTATAGGCATGCAGGCCCTTATAGCGCTCGTCGTTCAATACCAGGGCCGGCACATAGGCGAAAACCTCTTCGCCAGTACTCGCGTCAAAGCCGTGCAGCATGCCGTCATTGGCACCCACATAGACCATGGGCGTACGGCTTGCCTTATCGATCTCGAACTGCGCATAGGGCTTGCTGTTACTGCCAAAATCCGCCGGCCAGTTCAGCTCAGGCTTGCCTACATAAATCGGCGTGGAGTGCACTATATCGCCCAACAGTATCTTGCTGCCGGCTGCACTGCCGGTAGAGAAGTCACCGCGGGGGCGGAAGCCGTCCAGGCTGTCTTTGCTGGTGTCGCCGCGGATATAGGCCAGGCGATCACTCCATCGATCGTCGATGGAACCTGTGCTATCGTTCACTCTCAGGTCCGCCCTTTGAGGCGTCACATCGTCCAGTCCGCATTCGGAAATTGAACAAAACTCGATATAGCCATTGCAGTGCAGCCACTCGCTGTTAGTTCCTCCGCCACATGAGTTATTGCCCCAAACCCCTGTATTCACACTCTGATCTTCCGCCTGGAGGGTGCTGCCATCAATCTGGATATAGTCCACCTGCACATCGCGGGACCCATAGTCATTATAAAACTCAACCTGGATTTTCCCCGAGGTATTGCTTGTTACAGCACTATAGGTTTTATAGGTCTTCGAAAGAGTCCAGCTCTCAACTGTTGTACCCCCGACCTTGAGGTGGATCTGCTCAGTGCCCACTACACCCCGCGCGCGTACCGTAATCGTGAAACTGCTGGTTCCATCGTCCAGGTCGGATACGGTGAACGGTACTCCATCGCCATCCAGATACGTAACGATCTCACGGCTGCTGGACGACTCGTTGGCCAGCTTCTCCGCAGCCTCCCATGCGGTGTCGGAAATACGGCCGGTTTCGGGGTCGAGATAGCGCGCATAGAGACGCCCGCTAAAATCCGAAGTATCGAACTTGGCCGAATAGATCACCGAACCGGTATCCAGAGAGGTGGAGTTAAACGAAACCGAGGACTGGGTTCCGATGGAATTGGAGATGGCATCAATCGCCGCATTGAAAGAAGTCACCAGTTCGCTGGCGTTCGACGCATAGCTGTAGCTACCTCCCCCCTGGCTGCCGGCATCCTTCAGCAACTGGTTGTTCGCCAGATTCGAATCCGCAAAGCCGATAAAATAGCTGGTGATATTATTCTTGACTGCGTCGTTGTTATTATCCTTCAGGTCCGGGCGCAGGTCGACATCGTAGAGTGCCATAGCCACATCATCCAGGTAGTCCGAACCGTCATTCGAATCGTAACTTTGATCCGGCTTTTTATCGTGGCTGCCGCAGTTGGAGTCGGCTGCACTGCAGTCGCCATCGTAGTCCCTTAAATAGGGGTTATCGTCGATGTCGACGTCCATGGTCGGCAGGCCATCGGTCAATGCCAGAACGAAATTCTTCTGGCAATAGTACTGAATAGCCGGGCTGGCCGCGGTGGGCGCGTTGACTCCGCTGGCATAGGTCGGCGCAGGCCCGAGTACATCCGAGGCAGAGGCGGTCGCCTGATTGGTTTGGCCCGGGTGCAGCGTCAGTGTCGCCTCCTTGCCCTGCACATAGTAGCGACCGATCGACGCCAGCGATTCCGCCAGCGGCGTCCAGCCTTTTGCGTCAATAGCGTTGATTTTTTTGACCAGGTCCTGTCGCGCACCGCTAGTTGACAGACTGGTAAGCCCCATCAGAATTCGCGCGCCGTCGTCGTCGCCATTACTATCATTCGAAGTGTCTGTAACACCACTGCGATTGAAGCGCGCCAGGCCCACACGCATATCGTTGAGGCCGTTGACCACCCCAACCGCCGCCTCCTTGGCCGCGGTCAATCGGGTCTCACCACTGTCCAGCTTCGAATCCATGGAGCCAGACGAATCCAGCAGGATCATCAGGTTGGGCTCCGCCTTACCGGTGGCCTGCAGGGGTGTATTGGAAAGGGTAAGCGGCTCGGCGCTGACACAGGTTGCAAGGGTCGCGGAGAAGCCGAACAGGCCACACAGCAGTGGCTTGAGTGTGTTTTTTTTGATTGTTGCTCTGCTCATGGAAATATCCTAGAAGCGCTTGCCGTAGTGGCTGACAATGGTGCGGGTTGTGGTGCTCGAAATACCGACACCCAACGCGACTATGCGGAAGACCTTGATCTCGCCACCGCCGGTGGACTCGCCATAGCCTCCGACGGTGATGCTATCGGCCGGATCTTCCTTGTCGGCATTGCCCGCCAGCTCGATATACATGCGGCCGGTCATCTTGTTGCCGTCCGGCCCCTCCATCTCCACTTCAAACTCTGCGGAATTGGTGTCGGTCCAGGTAGCAGCATCCAGCAGATTGTTTGGACCATCCCCTTCAGCGCGACGCCAACCCGTGGCGCCGAAGTCCCCAGTCGTCGAAATACCATCGATATAATTCTCGCCCTGCTTTACCAGCGCCTCCGCCACTTCAAGGGCCGTCTTGGCATCACGGGAAGCGAAGGTCATTTTCTCCTCCAGCAACACGGTACGCGCCGCCGAAACGCCGATCAGGGTAAGCACCAAGAGCACTATCAGACTGACTACCAGCACTGCCCCCTTCTGCTTTGCGGTTGACTGCATCACATATTCCCCCTGTTACGCACTTTGGCAGTGCCCAGGTAGACCTTTCTCAACTTGCCGTCGTTGTAGATAGTGTCGTTACTATCCAGGTCGGTAACCGCCAGGTCATCGGCATTGATGGCCGTATCACTGGCTACCACCAGTTGCACCTTGAGCACCTGTGCCTGCTCCATTATTGCAGGATCGGCGTTCGCCACACTCCAGGTATCCACCGTATCGTCGCCATTGGTATCGCGACCATAGAGTATCTGCATGTCTTCCACACCCGGGATCAGTTCCTGGGCATCTCCACCATTCTCGCTGACGAACAGTGACGGGCTGCCGGCAGCGCTGTCGGCGACAAAGTAGATACGCTGGTAAGGCACCAGGATACGAGAGTCGGCACCGTACTCCCGCTGCAGGTTTTTGCTGAGATTGTCGATGCCGGTACTGTTGCCGGTGTTATGCACCAGCGTCCGTTTTCCGGAGTCGCCACCGCTTCCGTTCTGGATATTGGTAATGGTAAAGAGTTCGCCACTCTGGCAGTTGGTCAAGAGCACGGTCTGATCCACCTCAACTGCGCAATCCTGGCTCGCATGAAGGGATGCAGCGGTGGTGCTGGGAACCATGCGACCGGTACCGCCACAGGCGTCCTCGGCGCCACGTAGGTACAATATATCGGTGCCGTCCAAAACCGCTTTGGTGCCAACCGTCTGGCTGCTCGCGTTGTCAGTTCCGAGAATGCCATTGGCACCGAGATTGGCCAGGTAGCCCGGATCGTAGCCGTCTGCTGTATCGCTAGGATCCAAGTGGTCCTGGATGCTGGCCGAGTCCGGCGCGCAGCCCCAGTAGTCCGCCATACGGATTTCCTTGGTCAACAGGTCCATGGCGAAACGGCCGCTCTCCTGCACCCGTGCGAAAGCGGTCTGCATGCGCATTGTGTCGCGGTTGCTGTCAAATATCTGCAGTACACCCCACAGCAGCATGGCGCTCAGCACCAGTGCAATCATCAATTCGATCAGCGACAAACCGCTCTGCCGGGCGAGAGATTTCATATTCATAGTTCCACCACCAACACGAAGGTTGAATCGTCCAGGCCGCCGTCGCTGGTGCCGCGGTTTTCGCCGGTGTGCTGCTCCCGCCAGCTTACGGTAAAGGTAACGGTATCTCCGTTGCGGCTGATCTGTCCGGTGCCAGAGGGCAGATTATCGCTGATCACCTGCCCCCAGTCGTAGAGATCCATACTGGCCAGCTCCCGCGCAGTGCAGCCGTTACTGCAATCCTGGGGGGCTTCATCTTTTCCGTTGACTGTCTTGTCGTCGTAGCTATTCAGCGCCACCCCGGCGGGGTTGGCCCGCATGCGTTCCGCCATTTCCTGAGATGCCAATGCAGCCAGGTAGCGGTGGTGGGAATTGTTGCCGTTTTTCAGGCTCATCATCTGGGTGGCGGAAAGGCCGAGCAGCCCCACCGCCAGGATCAGGATGGTGACCAACACCTCGATCATCGTCGCACCTGCTTGTCTTTTCATGGAGGCCACCTAGCTGCAAGAGATACTGGAAGTCAGTCGTAAGACACCTGAGGCCAGCAGGCTGAGTTCCTTGCCATGGTCGCCGCTGCGGTCATCACAGAGAGTCAGCTTGAACTGGTTGCCACCTCCGCTGACGGACCCACGCGGGCTGTAGCTCAGGCTTATATTGGCGCTCGCGGTGCCATCCACTTCACCGCTGACGGCAAGATCGGCGGAAGTCGACAGGCGTACCAGGCGCAACTCCTCAGCGTCGTTATCGTCAAAGTTGCCGTCACCGTCGGCATCGAACCAGACCCGCAGGCCCTTAGACAGATCGCCGGCGAGGGCATCCACCCGGACCGTGCGCCCACGGCGGACCGCCTCCGCGCGCGCATAGTTCAGCGCACCGGAGATATCATTGATTGCGGCTGCCAGACGGTTATTTTTTATCATCGTGTTGAACGAGGGGACCCCTATGGCCGTGACAATGGCCAGTATCGCCACCACCATCATCAACTCGATCAGGGTGAAGCCGGCTGCCCGACGCAAACTGTTCATTTTTTATCCTTTTTTACCTTGCCGTTATTTCACTTGGTACACGACGGGCGTACCTATACCCCAGCTATGTTCAAAACTGAAGCGAACAAGCCCAATGTGCCCAGTTTCTCCGATGGGTGGATTGTCGCGGCCGACAGGCGGTAACTACTCGGTGGAAATCTTTTACGGGGAAGGAAACGTCGGCCGGCAGTCTTTGAACAAAAAACGTCCAGCAACCGCGCTGTCAGTGGGAAAGAATGGCTAGCTCATTGCTTTTGTTTCGGCGACCACGCATACGCCAGAGGTGGCTCCCCGCAGCCGAGCGGTTTATCTAGAAAGGCGTCACTTCATTCCAGGACAGACGTCCCACGCGATCGCCGGCATACCAATTGCGATCACCACACAGCAGGTTGCCGTTGACATTGAGACAGAACTTGCCCTGAGAACCTAAGCCGCCGCCACCGGTGATGATGGTAGGTGCGCTGGGCAGACCTCCAGTGGAGCCGCCATTTGAAGTCCCTGATTCGCTGTCCAGATCCAGCGGCAGTTCACCGACGAACCCTTCGTCCACAGCGTCGATAACACCGTCATTATTCGCATCGAAAACCGGGAGAGCAGGCGCGAGACCGGTGGCAAAATCCACACTCATCAGCCAGCCCGTCCCTCCGGACGAGCAGGTTTCCGTGCTCGGAATGGCCGTGTTGAAGAAGAGCACACTGCTCATCAGCAGCGACTCTACGACTACCCGCTCGCCGCCAACTGTCTCGACAGTACCGGCGCTGCCATCGGCAAGGAGGATTTGCCAACCGTACTGGGTAGTCCAGTCGACCGGCTCTCCGGAGACGATGCGCAAGCCATTGCTGAGGCCAAGCCTGCGCAGCTCCAGATCAGATGAATCAAGACCGAAGTCCCCCCTGTCCCAGACCGCGTAATATGAGGAACCATCGGTATTCTGGAGGTCCTCGGTGTTCAGATACTGGCCAGAACCAAACAATACCAGGATGTTGGGGAAGCCCCCCGCAGGTACCGCGTTGTTCCTAGCCAAACGGGGGGCGGTAGTGATGGGTTCGCGCAGCGAACCGGTGCCCATGTCGGTGCGGAACAGCGGATCCGGGTAGGCCTTTCCCCAATTCGTATCTACACTTTCACAAATGCCGTTACTCATGTTGCATAGGTCAAAAGTCCACATGTTGCCCTGCACGTCCCCGGCGTAGACCCAGTCAGCCACGCCGTCGCCGTTCAGATCAGCCAGGGACGGGGTGGACAAACCATTCTTGTCCGTGTCACTCCCCTCTCCGGTCGTGATTTTCTTTACTTCACCATTATCAAAATAATAGATATACAACACCGCAATGCCGTTATTGCTGTTATATCCGTTTCCGAAAATCGCCGCCCAGCGCCCGTTGTTTAGCAGCGCGATTTTGGGCCGACTGAAAGACAATCCCATATCGTCGTCATCCATGCCCAGCTCCCCAAGGACAATTCTGCCGGCATTACCTGCAGAAAAATCGGCGGGGTCGGTGATATCAAGAAAGAAGTAACCCTTACCACCTGCACCGAGACCGCCGACCAGGACCGTGCGCCAGGCGTTATCGAAATAGACATCGGCGACTGTCGGAGTCAGGTCCACGTAGAATTTATGCGCGTATTCCTGACTCGCCAGGTAATGGAGACCACTGGAATTTTCTGTACTCAGCACCAATTCAGGCACATAAGCTATTTTCTCCTCTCCAGTCAGCGCATCAAAACCGTGCAGCATACCGTCATTCGCGCCCACATAAACCATGGCCTGGCGATCCACGTTGTCGGCGACGAATTCCGAGTAAAGATCGGAGGATGTGCCGAAGGGAGGAGAATCCGGGTAATTGAAGTCGGGCTCCCCTACATAAGTTGGCGTGGAGTTGACGATATCACCGATGGCACCGTCGCGCCGGCGGAAGGCACTGGCAGAATCTCCCTCGCCTGCGCTGCTGCCGCGAATGTAGCCCAGCCGCTCTCCAGCCCGATCATCCACTGTTGCAGTGGCAGTATCGATTTGCAGATCCGCTTCATGCACGCTGACCGGTACACCGCCTATAAGGTTATTCGCGAACAGTCTGCCCCTGCCATCCTCCGAGGTCAGGATAAAACGTGCCCTTGGAGCCGGAAGTGCACTTTCTGCATCCCACAGTTCCATTTCGCTGATATCGCCGTCGGAGTCGATCGTATGCGCAAGCAGATTGCCGGACCATTTGTCGCTGTTGTAGCTGGCCAGATAGGCGATAGCACCACTATTCAGCGAAGTCGCGTTGAAAGCCACTGCCGAGGAGGCTCCGATCCTGGAAAAGATGTCGGTCAGAATTGAACGGAAGGCGTTCTGCAGCGCAGCGCTATCCGATGCGAACAAAAATTGACCGCCGGCCTGATTGGCAGCACTTTTCATCAATGGATTGTCGGCCAGTGATCCCTCGGCAAATCCCACCATATAGGTGGTTACATTGTTCTTTGCGGGGTTACTGTGGTCCAGACCACCCAAATCCGGACGAAGATCCATGTCGAACATGGCGGTAGTGACGTCGTCCAGATAATCCGAGCCATCATTTGGATACTGAGGGCAACCTGGTTCCACACTACAGTTGTCACTGTCGTCGTTGTCGTAATCCTGTAAGAGCGCACTGATATTCTGGTCTCGCGTAGGGAGACCGTCTGTCAGTACCATAAAGAAGTTTTTCTGGCAATAAAACTCTACTGTCTGACTCGGTGCGCTCTGCCCGGTGGCAAACGCCGGCTCATTGATAAAAATCTGATCTACGGAGTGGGTGCTGTCGGCGGATTGTCCAAACGAATTTTCCGGGTGTAATGTCAAGCGGTTACTGGCCGGGTAGCCCAAGGTGAAATAGCGCCCTATATCAGATGTGGCTTCTGCTAATGGCGTAAAGCCCCCCGCATTAATACCGGAGATTTTATTCTTTACGTTTGTCTTCTCCGTCGCTGTCAATACAGAAAGGTTCTGGAGGATTAATGCACCATCGTCGTTGTTAAATTGCGCCAGACCGACGCGCATGCTTTCGTCATCCAGGCTATCAATCAGGTTGGAAGCCGCCTTTTTTACCGTCTCAATGCGCGTTTCACCGGAATCCAGTTCCTTGTTCATGGAGCCGGATGAATCGAGCATAATCAAAAGATTGGGTTTGGCACCTCCCTGAGTAGCCAGCGGCACGCTGGAGACGGGGCCCGGCGCAGTCTTTGTGCTCTGTGCGTCAACCAGTATCGATAAGGTATAACCTAGGACGCCGAGCAACAGCATCAGGCTGCGCTGCGAAAAATTCCGGGAAGAAATCATCTGGTTTCCCCTATAGAATCTTTCCGTGGTGAGTGACCAGTATTCGCTCTGTTTTCGCCACTCCCAAACCACGCGCGACAATACGGAACACCTTGATATTGCCGCTCGCCGCGGTGACATTATTGGTACCTTTAACTTCCACTAAACCCACCATGGCCTCCGGGTCCAGCTCACCGGCGAGCTCGATAAAATATTGTCCGGTAAACTCTCTGCCGTTCATGGTTACGACAACCTTTTTGCTTACTTCTTCTTCCCATGTGGTACTGGCAAAGAGGTCTGCCGGTGCACTACCCTGATTGTAATGTCCGCTGGTGCCTATGGCGGTGAAGTCGTCAATCGTACTGATCGCATCGATTTCTGCCTCCGCCGCGCGAAGCGCGGCTTCCGCCACTTCCAGCGCCAACTTTGCATCACGGGAGGCGAATGCCATCTTTTCCTGCAGGATAATACTGCGCGCACCGGATACTCCGATCAGGGTCAATATCATTAGCACTATCAGGCTCGCTACCAATACCGCGCCTCGTTCACGATCAGCTGACAAGTTTTTCATTAGCAATTCTCCATGTTTCACAACTTGTTCGAAGCCGTATACACATTGCGCACTCTGTCATCGTTTTCGAGTGTAGCTGCCGCATTTTGTCCCAGCAGGGTACAATCGAAAGGCTTCACTCTACTGCTTTATCCGGGACAATCAGCAACTGTATTTGGATTTCCGCGACCTGGTGGTTCCCTGTACTGCTCACGGAGGCTTCCCCTAGATACCCGCCGTGCCGTTTCCACTCATGTACGGACCAGGCATATTGGTTGTCTCGTTGCGGCATATAATGCAAGTACGCAAAAAGGTTATAGATCTTTCACTCGGCGAAGATTGCACTTGCTGTTTGTACTCGGGCACAGACCGCCCCTAACCGCAGGTCAAGTCGCGATTTCGAAGCGCCCCACTGGTGAGCAGATTCAGGCTGCGCCCCCTCTCTCCACTAGCTGCGGAATCACAGATTTCGATGACAAGAGGGGCGGCCATGTTCGTCTGACCATTGGGTCGATAAGCGAACTCGATGGAGCCGGCCGTTACCTTCACACTGGCGCCGGCGCATGGGGATGTTACCTGAATGATTTCACCACTACCCACTCTGCTGTTGGCATCCGAATCGTTAAATACCTGCACACCACTGGCGATCCCGTCGCGCGCGGTGATTTTTATAGGTCGGTTGCGCCTCACCGCTTCACTACGCGCCAACTGCAACGCACCGGCCAGTTCGCTGGCACAGGAAAGACGCTGCTTGCGCTTGATCACATCTACAAAGGAGGGGGCAGCGATGGAGGTGATGATCGCGAAAATTGCGATAATAAACCCCAATTCCATCAGGGTAATTCCCGCGGATTGTTTCCGAACTTGCATTTCGCTTCCTTACACTACCGCGGCTGGTCCATCAGCCACTTCGATACAACCACCTTCAGCCTAGGTAGGCCATCAGAAGCAGAAAGCTTTTATGGCAGAGATTTTTCTGTCATAACGACTGGCGGTAGTTGTTCTGCAACCAATGGCGCTCAGGGCAAACTCGACTGGCACCGGACGGCACTCAATGTAAGTGTCCGGTCTCATGTCCAGAGAGCGTATTGGCTCAACTCAGGCCGTGATCAAAATCGAACATTCAGTGAGGATAGCAGGGAATTTTCGGGAGGCGGGTGTAGCGGCGCAGAGCGCCGCCGGTTTAACGCAATTCTTTCGGCAGGGAGAAGCGGATATTTTCCTCGCGCCCAGCCATCTCCCGGGGCAGCTCGGCCCCCAGCTGCTGCAGACGCTCTATGACCTCCTGCACCAGCACCTCCGGTGCCGAGGCGCCGGCGGTGATACCGATGGCGCTCTTGCCGGCCAGCCAGGCGGAATCTATGTCCGCGGCGCCGTCGATCAGCTTGGCGGCGGCGCCGCAGCGCTCGGCCAGTTCGCGCAGGCGGTTGGAGTTGGAGCTGTTGGGGCTGCCCACCACCAGCACAAGGTCGCTCTCCAGGGCCAGTTGCTTGACCGCGTCCTGGCGGTTCTGGGTGGCGTAGCAGATGTCGTCCTTGCGCGGGCCTCGAATTTGCGGGAAGCGTGCGCGCAGGGCGTCGATGACCTTGGCGGTATCGTCCATGGACAGGGTGGTCTGGGTGACGAAGGTGAGGTTGTTCTCGTCCTTCACCTGCAGCCTGGCTACATCCTCCTCGTCCTCCACCAGGTAGATGGCGCCGCCGGCGCCGGTGTCGTACTGGCCCATGGTGCCCTCCACTTCGGGGTGGCCCTGGTGGCCGATCAGTATGCATTCGGCTCCGTCGGTGCTGAACTTGCTCACTTCCATATGCACCTTGGTCACCAGCGGGCAGGTGGCATCGAACACCTTGAGGCCCCGCTCGGCGGCCTCCTGCTGTACCGCCTTGGAGACGCCGTGGGCGCTGAAGATCACGATGACGTCGTCCGGCACTTCCGACAGTTCGTCCACGAACACGGCGCCACGCTTGCGCAGGCTGTCCACGACGAATTTGTTGTGCACCACTTCGTGGCGCACATAGATGGGCGCGCCGAAGACGTCCAGGGCGCGGTTGACGATGTCGATCGCGCGGTCGACGCCGGCGCAGAAGCCGCGGGGGTTGGCGAGTCGGATTTGCATATTCAGTTCAAAACCCTGGTTTCATTGGTGCGCGCGGCGCACCCTACTGAATCGAGTCCACCTCGATGATCTTTACGTGGAAGTTGAGCGTCTGCCCGGCCAGCGGGTGGTTGAAGTCGACGGTGACCTCGTCTTCGCCCACTTCGCGGATCACGCCGGGCAGTTCGCCACTGCCGTTGTCGAACGAGACTACCAGCCCCTCTTCGAGCTCGATGTCCGGTGAGAAGCTGTCGCGGCGCACCTTCTGCACATTGGCCGGGTTGCGCTGGCCGAAGCCCAGTTCCGGCGGTATCTCGATTTCCGCCTCGTCGCCGGCCTTGAGGCCAAACAGCGCCTGTTCGAAGCCCGGCAGCAGGCTGCCGTCGCCAACGCTGAAAGTGGCCGGATCGCCTTCAAAAGTGGAGTCCACTTCGGTGCCGTCGTCCAGTTTCAGGCTGAAATGCAGGGTTACCCGGCTGTGCTCGCCGATTTCGGTATTTGCCATATTCTCTAAACTTCCGCGCCCTTCTTTGCTTCGCCTTTCTTGTCGGCGCCGTCTTTGTCCGAAAAGAACAGCAGTTCGATCACCAGCATGGCAGCGCCGATACTGATCGCCATATCCGCGACATTGAATACCGGAAAACTCCAGCTACCGTAGTAGACGGAAATAAAGTCCCGCACATAGCCGAGCAGCATGCGGTCCCAGAGGTTGCCGATGGCGCCACCGAGAATCAGCGCCAGCGCAAAGGGCTCCCAGCGCTTCGCGGGGGAAAGTCGCCACAGCCACACGCTGACCATGGCACTGAAACCCAGCGCAATGGCGCCGAAGAACCAGCGCTGCCAGCCGCCGGCATCGGCGAGGAAACTGAAGGCGGCACCGGTGTTTTCCGCATAGGTGAACTGCAGCAGGCCGGGGATTATCTGCATCGCGGGGCCGTACATAAACATTTCCACCGCCCACACCTTGGTGGCGATATCCAGGCCTATCACCACCAGCGCCAGCCAGTACCAGCGCCAGGGGTGTCCGAATACTTTCAATCCGTTACTAGGCATAGTGCCTTTCCTCGCCCTTTCCGGCCACGTTTTCCACGCAGCGGGAGCAGATCTCCGGATGGTCCGGATTCGCGCCCACATCGGCGCGGTAGTGCCAGCAGCGCGCGCATTTGGGGTGATCCACCTTGCGCACGTCCACTTTCAGCCCGGCCAGTTCGGTGGCGTGGGCGCCGGCGGCGTCGCTGAGGCGCTGCACCGAGGTGGAGGAGCAGATCAGCACGAAACGCAGCTCGTCCTCTAGTTCGGTCAGTTTCTCGCGCAGATCGTCGTCGGCGTAGAGGGTCACCGCAGCCTGCAACGAGCCGCCGATATTGCCGGCCCCGCGCTGTTCCTCGAGCACCTTGTTCACCGCGGCCTTTACCTTGGCGATGTCCGCCCAGTAGCCGGCACCCTTCTCCGCACCCTCGGGCAGCTTCGGCAGCGGATACCATTCATTTAAGAAAACGCTCTCGGCGTTTTCTCCGGGGATAAACTGCCACAGCTCCTCGGCGGTAAAGCTGAGGATAGGAGCTATCCAGCGCGCGAAGGCCTGCACGATATGATAGAGGGCCGTTTGCGCGGAGCGGCGCGCGACGCTGTTCGGCTTCGTCGTGTACTGGCGGTCCTTGATGATATCCAGGTAGAAACCACCCATCTCCACCACGCAGAAGTTGTGCAGCTTCTGGTAGATCTGGTGGAACTGGTAGTTGTCGTAGGCGGCGATGATTTCGTCCTGCAACCGCGCGGCCTTGTCCAGGGCCCAGCGGTCCAGGGCCAGCAGTTCCCCTTCCGGCAGCAGGTCCTTTTGCGGATCGAAACCGGCCAGGTTGGACAGGAAGAAGCGCGCGGTGTTGCGCAGGCGGCGGTAGGAGTCCGCGGTGCGCTTCAGGATCTCGTCGGACACCGCCATCTCGCCGCTGAAGTCGGTGGCGGCCACCCACAGGCGCAGCACGTCGGCGCCCAGCTTGTTGATCACATCCTGGGGCGCGACGGTATTGCCGATGGACTTGGACATCTTGCGCCCCTGGGCGTCCACGGTGAAGCCGTGGGTCAGCACCTGCTTGTAGGGGGCGCAGTCGTTGATCGCAATCGACGTCTTCAGGGACGACTGGAACCAGCCGCGGTGCTGGTCGGAACCCTCCAGGTAGAGGTCCGCCGGGAAGCGCAGGCCGTCGCGGCGCTCCAGCACCGCGTAGTGGGTGACGCCGGAATCAAACCACACGTCCAGGGTATCGGTCACCTTCTGGTACTGGTCGGCCTCATCGCCGAGCAACTCACGGGGATCCAGGTCGAACCAGACATCCATGCCCTCGGCATCGATGCGTTCGGCCACCTTGTCCATCAACGCCGGGGTGTCCGGGTGGATCTCGTGGGTCTCCCTGTGCACGAAGAGCGCGATGGGCACGCCCCAGGTGCGCTGGCGGGAGATACACCAGTCCGGGCTGGCATCCAGCATCGCATCGATACGCGCCTTGCCCCAGCCGGGGATCCACTGCACCTGGTCGGCAGCCTTCTGCGCGTGGTCCAGCAGGTCGTTCTGCTGCATGCTGATGAACCACTGCGGTGTGGCGCGGTAGATCAGCGGCGTCTTGGTGCGCCAGCAGTGCGGATAGCTGTGCACCAGTTTGTCTTTGTGCAGCAGCACGCCCTTCTCTTCCAGCAGCGTGACAATCTTGTCGTCCACCTTGTAGACATGTTCGCCGGCGAAGAGGGGCACGCTGTCGCGGTAGACGCCGTTGTCGTCGATGTAGTTGAGGGTCTCTATGCCGTATTTCTTGCCCACCACAAAGTCGTCGGGGCCGTGGTCCGGGGCCGTGTGCACGCAGCCGGTGCCGGCGTCGGTGGTGACGTGGTCGCCGAGCACGATCGGCAGCTCTTTTCCGTAGAAGGGGTGATTGACCTTCAGGTGCTCCAGGGCCGCGCCGCGGATACGGCCGACAATGTCACCCTCGAGGCCGGCGCGCTCCAGCACCGCGTCCTTCAGTTCTTCGGCGACGAGGATGCGCCGATCGCCGGCCTGCACGACCACGTATTCCAGCTCGCCGTTGACCGATACCGCCTGGCTGGATGGCAGCGTCCAGGGGGTGGTGGTCCAGATCACGACGGACAGGGGGCCGTCGCCAGCGTGACCGCCTGCGGCATCGGCGATCGCCAGCGCCGTCTCCTCGGTGACCGGGTAGCAGACATCGATGGAGTAGGAGGTCTTGTCCTGGTACTCCACTTCCGCTTCGGCCAGCGCCGAGCCGCCGACCACGCTCCAGTAGACCGGTTTGAAACCCCGGGCCAGGTGGCCGTTTTTCACGATGCGGCCGAGGGCGCGCACTATGTCGCCTTCGAACTGGAAGTCCATGGTGCGGTAGGGATTGTTCCACTCGCCGAAGACGCCGAGGCGGATAAAGTCCTTCTTCTGCCCCTCCACCTGCCTGGCGGCGTATTCGCGGCACTTCTGGCGGAAGGTCTTGTGGTCCACCTTGGTGCCGGCCTTGCCGATCTTGGTTTCCACCTTGTGTTCGATGGGCAGGCCGTGGCAGTCCCAGCCGGGCACGTAGGGGGCGTCGAAGCCACTCAGGGTCTTCGACTTGACGATGATGTCCTTGAGGATCTTGTTGACCGAGTGACCAATATGGATATCGCCATTGGCGTAGGGCGGGCCGTCGTGCAGGATAAACTGCTCGCTGCCGGCGCGCGCCGCGCGGATCTTTTCGTAGAGCTTGCCCTGCTGCCACTGCTGCAGAATCGCCGGCTCCCGCTGGGGCAGGTTGCCGCGCATGGGGAAGTCGGTTTCGGGCAGGTTCAGAGTCGCTTTGTAGTCGGTCATTGAAATGGATTCAGCTCTGTAGGATGGACAAAGCGCAGCGTGCCCATCTTCGGCGTTGTTGATGGGCACGCTGCGCTTTGCCCATCCTACGGGTGTTGTTTACCGGTATTGTTACGGATTCTGTGCGAACCAGGCCTTGGCATTCTCGATATCCCGGGCAATCCATTCTTTCAGGATTTCCAGGGAGGCGAACTTCTCCTCGTCGCGCAGTTTGTGGCAGAACTCCACCGCCAGCTCGCGGCCGTAGAGATCGCCGTTGAAATCGAACAGGTTCACTTCCAGCAGCGGCTGCGCGCCCTCGCCCTCCACGGTTGGGCGGAAACCCACATTGGCTACGCCGTTTATCTCCCGGCGACCGGTGGCCAGTTCCGAGCCGTCGGTCGCGGTCACGCGCACCGTGTAGACGCCCACCAGGGGCGAGCGGTAGCGGTGCAGGCGCACATTCGCGGTGGGCGCGCCCAGTTGGCGTCCCAGCGCCCGCCCGGGCGCCACGCGGCCGGTGATGCGGTAGGGTTTGCCGAGCAGTGTTTCCGCCAGTTCGAAATCCGCATCCTCCAGCGCCTCGCGGACGCGCGTGCTGCTGACCCGCCCGCCGCGGACCTCCACCGTGGCTGTGTCCTCCACGGTAAAGCCAGCCCCGGCACCCGCTTCCTGTAGCAACCGGTAGTCGCCGCTGCGATCGCAGCCAAAGCGGAAGTCGTCACCCACCACCAGGTGTTTGATGCCAAGGCCGCCCAACAGTATGCGCTGGATAAAGTCCTCTGCGCTCAAACTGCGCAGTTTTTCATTGAACTGAAGGCACAGTACCCGGTCCACACCTGCGTCGAACAGTGCCAGCACCTTCTCCTTGAAGCGCATCAGCCGCGCCGGCGCCCGCTCGCCGGAGAAGTACTCGTGGGGCTGGGGCTCGAAGATGATCGCCACCGACGGCAGCTTCTGTTCGCGGGCGCGCCGGTTCAGCTGCGCGACGATCGCCTGGTGGCCGAGGTGCACGCCGTCGAACGAGCCGATGGTGGCCACGCAGCCTTTGTGGCGGGGACGCAGGTTGTGCAGCCCGCGAATCAGTTCGCGCTTCTGTTCCCGTTCTTGGGCCAAGGCGGTTCTTCCCATCCTCACAAAATCGAGCGGCGCAGTATAGCTGATATGTGGTTGGCGGCGTAGGGTGCGCCGTGCGCACCATTGGTTCCGCCGGTGCGCGCGGCGCACCTATGAGGAGGCCCGGAAATGGCGGGAGCGCAGGCCCGAGGCCAGCAGCACCAGGACATAGGCGGCCGCGCCACCGGCGACCAGCACGCCCATACGCCCGGCACGGGCCTGCCAGGACCAGTCGCTCCAGTCCTGCCAGTAGTAGAGCGCCACCAGCAGCACCCCCACCATCGCCAGGTTCGCCAGCAGCAGGCGCAGCAGATAGGCGCCCCAGCCCGCCTCAGGGCGATAGACATCGTCCCGGCGCAATCCTTTGTACAGCAACCAGGCGTTGATCGCCGCCTGGCAGGCGGTGGCCAGGGCCAGCCCCATGTGGCCGAGTCTGAGGTAGTAATTCAGCGGAATCACGAACGCCAGGCTCAGCACCATCTTGGCGGCTATCGCGATCAGGCCGAAGCGCACCGGGGTATAGGTGTCCTGGCGGGCGAAATAGCCCGGGGCCAGCACCTTGATCAACATGAACGCCAGCAGGCCCAGTGAATAGGCCCGCAGTGACCAGGCGGCCATCTCCATATCCCGCGGCTCCATGGCCCCGTACTGGAACAGGGTCGTCAGCAACGGCTCCGCCAGAACCACCAGCGCCACCGCCGCCGGCAGCGAGATCAGGGTGACGCTGCGCAGCGCCCAGTCCAGGGTGTGGCGGAAGCGCCGAGGGTCGCCGTCCGCGTGCTGGCGCGACAGGTTCGGCAGTATCACCGTGGCCACGGCCACGCCGAAGACCCCCAATGGCAACTCGGTCAGGCGGTCGGAGAAGTACAGCCAGGACACGCTGCCGGTGGGCAGGAAGGAGGCCAGCAGGGTGTCCAGCACCAGGCTGATCTGGGTCACCGACACCCCGAAGATGGCCGGTGCCATCAGTCGCAGGATCTTGCGTACACCGGGGTAGTGCCAGTCCCAGCGCGGCCGCGGCAGCAGCCCCTGGCGCATCAGGAAAGGCAGCTGGAACAGCAACTGCACCACGCCGGCGGCAAACACCCCCCAGGCCAGCGCCATGATCTGCGGCTCGAACCAGCCGCTGGCGATGGTGGCCGCCGCGATCAGCACCAGGTTCAGCAGCACCGGCGTCAGTGCCGGCACCGCGAAGCGGTCGAAGCTGTTCAGTATCGCGCCGGCAAAACCGGTCAGGGAGATCAGCATCAGATAGGGAAAGGTGATACGCAGCATATCCGCCGCCAGATCGAACTTCTCCCGCTCGCTGCCGTCCCACCACCAGCCGAATGCGAAGATTCCCGCCACCAGCGGCGCACAGAGCACACCGAACAGGGTCACCAGCAGCAGGGTGCCGCCCAGCGCACCGGCGACCCGATCGTTCAGCGCTCGCGCCGCGGCGATACCGCCCTTTTGGCGGTACTCGGCCAGCACCGGCACGAAAGCCTGGGCAAAGGCGCCCTCGGCGAACAGGCGGCGGAAGAAGTTGGGGATCTTGAAGGCCACGAAGAAGGCGTCTGCGGCATCGCCGGCACCGGCAAAGCGGGCTAAAACCATGTCCCGGGCCAGCCCCGCCACCCTGGAGAGCATGGTGGCGCCGCCGACGATGGAGCTGCCGCGCAGCAGGCCGGAAGCGCCGGACCGGCTACCGGGCCGGTCGCTCGGGCGCTTCTGGGGCTTGTCCTTGTTGGCGGGCGACTGCGACAAAACGGCGACTCCTGGCAGATGATAGGGACCCACAGGGGCCCGGTGGCCGGCAAGTCTACCGCAATTCCCCCGGAGGGACGGAAGCCCCGGAACACCAAACAGTGCCTACTACCGCTGGCACGCGAGCCTATACTCAGAGTGAGCAAGTGGCGCGCCCCAAGGGAGAGAGGGGCGGAAGGAGATGACGGATGACCATCAACGCATTGATTATTGCTCTGGCGCTGGCAGTTTTGCTGTATGTCGCAGTGGCGCTCGGGCCCCGCCCCCAGCGTGTGCGTGTACGCATAGACGCCCCCCGCGACAGGCGCTATCGCCGCCCCCACTGGCGCCAGCCTGGGTAAGCGCGGCGAGGCTGCCAGATTTCGCCACAATTGCGCTCGGGTTCGCCACTCCGGCGCCACGGCAGCGCCTCCTTGCGGTTTTTTAATAAGTCCCGACCGGGCCGGAACACAGGGTGGCCCATACGAGAGACTCGAAGAAAACCGCAAGGAGATGGATCATGAAAAAAGTACTGATAGCCGCGACTCTGGGCTCCCTTATCGCCACCGGCACCCAGGCCGCAGATCACAAGCGTGAGTTCCAGGGATCGAAACTGACTCCGGCCAAGCAGGCCACCGTATTTACCGGCGCCGCCGTGGCGGGCGCAGCTGTGGGTGGGCCGGTCGGGTTTATCGCCGGTGCCCTGGGCGGAGCCTGGCTGGGCGAGCAGATCAAACAAGCAGAAGAGGCAGATATGCTGGCGACACAACTGACCGAGAGCCGCGTAGAACTGGGCAACCTGGCGCAACAACTGGACGCCGCGCGCCTGTCGGCCAACGACGCCAACGAACTGGCCCTGGATTCACTGCAATTCCAACTGATGTTCGCCACCGGCGACGACCAGCTGCAGGAAGAGCAGCTGCGCCAGGTCGCGGCCCTGGCGGACTTCCTCAACCGCCACAGCCGGCTGCAGATACAACTGGAAGGTCGCGCCGATCCGCGCGGCAGCGACGGCTACAACAATGTGCTGTCCGACCAGCGCGCCCTCTCGGTACAGCGCGCCCTGGAAGCCTGCGGTGTCGACCCCGCCCGCATCAGCCGCCGCGCACTGGGCGCCACCTACTCCAAGGCCCCCCGCGGCGACGCCGACGCCTACGCGATGGAGCGCCGGGTGGACATCCACTTCGAGCTGCCGGAGGCCATGGCGGGGAATTTTTAAGGGACGGGACTCGGGACTCGGGACTCGGGACTCGGGACTCGGGACTCGGGACTCGGGACTCGGGAAAGAATACCGAAGCCGATGCGAAGGTCCTGATGCCGGGGGCGGCTCGCGGGACCTTCTGCGGCCATGGATGGCCGCGGAGAGCGTACAGGGATGTATTCACGGGGGGGCGCCTAGCCCGTGTCCCGCAAACCGCCACCGGCAGCAGGACCGCCACAAGGCGATCTACAGGCACCTGTAGCCCGGACTGAAAATCCGACCCACACCAACACCCTCCTGTGAAACCCCTGTTGTACTTGATGTATTTGCGGGCGCCTGCGCCCGCTTTTTTGCCATTTCCCGGCGAATTCAGGCATGATTCCCCGCCAGTATAAAAATCACCCGGATCCAGCCATGTCTGCCACCATCGCCATCGTCGAAGACGAACGCGCCATCGCCGAGAACTACCGCGACGCCCTGCGCCGCAGCGGCTACCGAGTCGACCTCTACAGTTCGCGTCCCGACGCCCTGGAGGCCTTTCGCCAGCGGCTGCCTGACCTGGCGGTGATCGATGTCGGCCTGGGCGCGGAGGTCGAAGGCGGCTTCGAGCTGTGCCGGGAGTTGCGGGCCATGGCGCCCACCCTGCCGATCCTGTTCCTGACCGCGCGCGACTCGGAGCTGGACATCATCTCCGGCCTGCGCCTCGGCGCCGACGACTACCTGACCAAGGACATCTCCCTGCCCCATATACAGGCGCGCATCAATGCACTGCTGCGCCGGGTCAGCGTACTGCGGGACCAGAATGACGACACCGAAACCCTGACCCAGGGCAAGCTGGAGCTGGATATCTCGCGCCTGCACTGTCACTGGGAGGGCGAGCGGGTGGACCTGACGGTGACCGAATTCTGGATAGTGCACGCGCTGGCGAAGCGCCCCGGCCACGTGAAGTCCCGCAGCCAGTTGATGGAGGCCGCGCGGGTGGTGCTGGACGACAACACCATCACCTCGCATGTGAAACGCATCCGGCGCAAGTTTCAGGCGCTGGATGGAGGGTTCGATGCCATAGGTACTGCCTATGGGATGGGGTATCGGTGGCAGGTATGAGGCGAGAAGAAACGGGACTCGGGACTCGGGACTCGGGACTCGGAATAAGCAGCATTCCTGCTGACACGGCAGCGGTTTACTCCTTTCTTCACCAAGAGTGGACACAGAGCCACCGGCTGCACATTCATTGTTGGTATTTCGGGTCCCGAGTCCCGAGTCCCGAGTCCCGGCCAACTCCATGAACCTCCGCCGCCAACTCCTCCTCGTCAGCCTGGTCGCCCTGGCGCTGCCCTGGGCCGGCTGCCAGT
Organism: Microbulbifer sp. SE14; assembly: GCF_059834885.1. Lineage (NCBI taxonomy): Bacteria > Pseudomonadati > Pseudomonadota > Gammaproteobacteria > Cellvibrionales > Microbulbiferaceae > Microbulbifer > Microbulbifer sp. SE14. Next base: position 33,257 of record NZ_JCBAJA010000026.1, read on the forward strand.
ATCTGCGCCAGGTGGACAGCGCCCTGGCCCAGGGGCAGATGCAGGCCCTGGAGGCCACCGCCAGCGCCGTGGCGGCGCGGCTCGCCAGTTCGCCGCAGCTGATAGTCCCGGATCCGGAGCGTCACGCCCGCCCGCCGGGCGCCCAGCTCTACCTGAATCCCCTGCCCCAGGCGCCGCTGCTGGACGGCTACGGCGACGACTGGCACCGTTGGAAATTCCCGACGCGCCAACTGCTGGACGCCGATGGCGAACCCCTCGCCCGGGTCACCCTGGGCCAGTTCGACGGCCGCATTTACCTGCTGCTGACCGTCGCCGATACCACCTCTGCCCATCACGATCCCCGTACCGGCCTGTTGGCCAGCGGCGATGCCATCGAATTCCACACTGCCGACCGCCACTACACACTGCCGGTGGCCAGCCAGGGCTCCGCCCAGGCCCTGTGGCACAACCCCAGACGCGGTGACACCGAGCGCGAACTGCGCCTGCGCGGTCGCTGGACCTCGTCCGCCCGCGGCTATCAATTGGAAGTGTCCCTGCCCTATGCGCTGACCGGCGGCGAACTGGCGATTACTGTCGTCGACCGCGACACCAGCGACGGCGGCCCGCCACGGCGCAGCGCCGGCACCCTGCCCACCGACGGCCTGCCCGGCAAGCTGGTGCAGCCGCTGGCTGGCCTACAGGCGGAGCTGGACCACTTCGCGCGGCCGCAGCTGCGCCTGGCAGTAGTGGACAGCGAGGGCTTCCTGCTCGCCAGCAGCGGGCGGGTTGAGACCGAAAACGAAGGCGAGCCGCAGGAATCCTGGCTGCGCAGCTGGATCTACCGCCGCCTGCTGGCCCGCGAGGCGCTGCCGGCCATGCCGGACAACGCACTGCCTGAGACGATGACCGGAAACCGCATCACCGAGCAGCAGTGGTTCCGCGGCCCCCTCGCCGGCCGTATCGGCGCGGTCAGTGTGCCGGTGATCACCCGCGCCCAGGCCCACAATCCCCGCAGGCATCCTACTGCGGCTGTCCCAGAGCACGGCCTGGCCGCCTTTCGCTCGGTCGGGGCGCTCGACGTACAATCCGGTACGCCTGCGCACCCCTCGGTCGCGACAAATCCGCCGGGAGCGGACTTGGGCGGCTCCGCCGCCCCGAAGGGCGCAGGGCAGGATGCCCGAAGCAAAGACGGCCAGTCCGCACCCCGGCACAGCCTCGCTACGGATCCCTGCGGGGATTGTGGACCAACCGTCGGGCGCCCACTGCTGGGCCGGGTGATCGCGCTGCAATCCGGCGAGGCGTTGCAGTCCCTGACCGAATCCGCCGCCCACCGCCTGTGGCTGATCAGCTGCGCCGCCGCCGGCACCGCGCTGTTGCTGCTGCTGGGCTACGCCAGCTGGCTGTCCTGGCGCATCCGCCGCCTGCACCGCGCCGCGCGCAACGCGGTGGACGCCAGCGGCAAGCTGCGCGGCGATTTCCCCCGCTCGCGCATGGGCGACGAACTGGGGGCCCTGAACCGCGCCTTCGCCAGCCTGCTGGCCGAGCTGGACCAGTATCACCAGTACCTGCGCACCCTGGCCGGCAAACTGTCCCACGAGCTGCGCACGCCCCTGGCGGTGGTGCGCTCGTCCCTGGACAACCTGGCCGCCAGCGACCTGGACGAGCACGGCCGCCGCTACGCCGAGCGGGCCATGGAAGGCGGCGCGCGCCTGTCCGGCATCCTCAACAGCCTGTCCGCCGCCAGCCACCTGGAGGCCAGCATCCAGCAGGCAGAAAAGGAAGACTTCGACCTGGCGGATCTGCTGCAGGTACTGGTGCAGAGCTACGGCGATGCCCAGCCGGCCCATCGCTTCGCCCTGGACAGGCCCGGGGGCGAGCTGCCATGTCACGGCGCGCCGGAACTGCTGGCGCAACTGCTGGACAAGCTGGTGGACAACGCCTGTAGCTTCGCGCCCGAGGGCAGCGAGATACGCCTGTCCGTGAGTTCGGAGGTGGGCCGCTACCGGCTGTCGGTGGAGAACGACGGCCCGCTGCTGCCGGAGGGCTACGCCCACAAGCTGTTCGACTCCCTGGTATCGGTGCGCGGCGACGGCAGCAGGGCCGGCCACCTGGGGCTGGGGCTGCATATCGCCCGACTGATCGCCGACTTCCACCGCGGCCGCCTCAGCGCCGCCAACCGCGAGGACGGCTGCGGCGTAATATTCACCCTGGATCTGCCGCGCTGATTTTCCTCCCCAAGGCTCGGACCCTGTAAGGGCCCGGGGGGCGGCCCTGCTGCCGGGGCCTTCTCATCTGATTCCCCATTCTCCCCCGTCCCCACAATGGTTGACAAACAACCAACGGTGGGGATAATGTCGCGTCCCGATCGGGCCCCGGCCCGTTAGTTACAGATTTATTGAGATTCCAGACAGGAGCAACCGGTGGCCAACTCACCTCAAGCGAAGAAACGCGCGCGCCAGAACGACAAGCGCCGCAAGCACAACGCCAGCCTGCGCTCCATGGTGCGCACCTACATCAAGAAGGTAGTTGCGGCCATCGATGCAGGTGACGCGGAAAAAGCCAAGACAGCCTACGCGGAAGCGGTGCCGGTCATCGACCGCATGGCGGACAAGGGCATTATTCACAAGAATAAGGCCGCCCGTCACAAGAGCCGCCTGAACGCGCAGATCAAGGGTCTGGCCGCCTAAGGATTCCGCAGAGGCGAATCTTGTGTTCGCCCAATAAAAAAGCCCCGCCAACGGCGGGGCTTTTTTATGCCTGCGGATCGGGCGCCATTTCAACGCACCCCCTACATCCCCCTCGCGAGCCCCCATAGCGGGCCAGGAACCCCTCGTATTTTAACCCTTCAGACCCGCCGCTGTTCCGCGGCCAGACGCAGCGCCAGGCCCGCCAGCACAAAGCCCATTATGTAGCGCTGCACCGCCAGCCACAGCGGGTTGCGGCTGAACCATCCGGAAATGCCCGCCGCGGACAACACGATCAGCAAGTTTACGGAAAAACTGACCGCGATCTGCGTCAGGCCGAGCATCAGCCCCTGGGAAAATACGGCACCCCGCTCCGGATCGATAAACTGGGGGAAGATGGACAGGTAGAAGACCGCGGCCTTGGGATTCAGCAGGTTGGTCAGGAAGCCCATCGCAAACAGGCGGCCCGGTGAATCCGGCGGCAGCGGCCGGGGGTCGAAGGGAGACCTTGCACCGGGGCGCAGCGCCTGCCAGGCGAGCCACAGCAGATAGGCGGCCCCGGCCCACTTCAGCAGCTCGTAGGCCATGGGCACTGCCAGCAGCAGCGCGGTCAGGCCCGCGGCGGCGGCAAGGATATGCACCAGGAAGCCGGCGACCACCCCCAGCAGGGAGATAAACCCGTCCCGCCTGCCCTGGCAGATGGAGCGCGACACCAGGTAGATCATGTTCGGGCCCGGCGTCAGCACCACCAGCAGCGCTGCGCCGGCGAATACCAGCCATTCGGTTGCGGAAATCATCGATCCCTCCCGGGCGCCGGATCAAAGGAGAATCAGGTTGTCGCGGTGAATCAGCTCGTCGTCGTCGCGGTAGCCGAGCAGCTCGATAAATTTTTCCGTCGGCTGGCCGAGTATCTTCGCGGTCTCGCCGCTGTCGTAGTTGACCAGGCCGCGGGCGATTTCCTCGCCGGCACCGTTGCGACAGGAGACCAGCTCGCCGCGGTGGAAGCGCCCCTCCACGGCGGTGACACCGACGGACAGCAGGCTCTTGCCGCCGGTGCGCAGGGCCGCCTCGGCACCGCTGTCGAGGATCAGGGCACCGCGTACCTGCAGCTGGCCGGCCAGCCAGCGCTTGCGTGCCGTGAGCGGGTCCGCCTCCGGCAACAGCAGCGTGCCCAGGGGCTCGCCGGCGCAGACCCGCTCGATGATGCTTTCCCGCGCGCCGCCGGCGATCACAGTACAGGCGCCGGAGCGGGCCGCCAGCTGCGCGGCGCGCACCTTGGTGGTCATGCCGCCGCGGCCGAGGCCGCTGCGGGAGCCGCCGGCCATGGCCAGCAGCTTCGGGTCCGCGGCCGAGGCCTCGCCGATCAGCTCCGCCTGCGGATTGTCGCGGGGGTCCTGGGTGAAGAGGCCGTCGGCGTCGGTCAGGATCAGCAGCGCATCCGCCTCCACCAGGTTGGCCACCAGGGCCGCCAGGGTGTCGTTGTCGCCGAAGCGGATCTCGTCGGTGACCACCGTGTCGTTCTCGTTGACGATGGGCAGGGCCCCGAGGGCCAGCAGGGTGCGCAGTGTGCTGCGCGCATTCAGGTAGCGGGTGCGGTTGGAGAGATCGTCGTGGTCCAGCAGTATCTGCGCGGTGCGGCAGTCGAACTGGCCGAAGGCGTGTTCGTAGACCTGCACCAGGTGGCTCTGGCCTATGGCGGCAGCCGCCTGCAGTTGGTGAATGGACTCGGGGCGGCGGCGCCAGCCGAGCCGGTCCATGCCGGCGGCCACGGCGCCGGAGGAGACCAGGATCACCTCTACGCCGCGCTCGCGCAGCGCGGCAATCTGCTCCACCCAGTTGAATATCGCCGCGCGGTTGACGCCGCGGCCGTTGTCGGTCAGCAGGGCGCTGCCGATTTTGATGACCCAGCGCCTGGCTGAAGCGAGCCGCTGGCGAGACGATCCGGAATCCATTTCCCCCTCCCCCACCCCCTCCCCCGCAAGCGGGAGAGGGGAGAAAAACGAATCAGTGGCGGTATTCTATATCGACGTCGTGATCGTCGTCGTCCCAATCTTCATCCTCGCCGCCCAACCCCTTGGCGGCGCGGCGCTTGGCGCGCTGGATCTCGCGCAGCTCGTCGATGCGCTCGCGCGCCTCGCGCTGCATCTGCCGCTGGGATTCCAGCTCCGCCTCGACCAGCTCCGGATCGGCGGCCTCCTCTTCCCTGCGCTCCTCCAGGTAATCCATCAGGCGGCCGGAGAGCACATCGGTGCCCTCGCCGCGGATGGCGGCGACGCGGAACACCGGCCCCTTCCAGCCCAGCGCCCGGACTATGGCATTGCAGCGCTCGTCCAGCTCCGCCACCGGCACCAGGTCGGTCTTGTTCAGTACCAGCCAGCGCTCGCGACCGGCCAGGGTGGGACTGAAACTGGCCAGCTCGCGCTCGATCGCCAGTGCGTTTTGCGCCGGGTCCGAACCGTCGAAGGGCGCCAAGTCCACCAGGTGCAGCAGCACGCGGCAGCGGGTCAGGTGCTTGAGGAAGCGGACCCCCAGGCCCGCCCCCTCGGCCGCGCCCTCGATCAGGCCGGGGATGTCGGCGATCACGAAGCTGCGGTGCTTCTGCACCTGCACCACGCCCAGGTTGGGTACCAGGGTGGTAAAGGGGTAGTTGGCCACCTTGGGCCTGGCCGCGGACACGGCACGGATAAAGGTGGACTTGCCGGCATTGGGCAGGCCCAGCATGCCCACGTCCGCCAGCACTTTCAGTTCGAGCTTGAGGTTGCGCTCCTCGCCCATGCTGCCTTTGGTGGTCTGGCGCGGGGCGCGGTTGGTGCTGGACTTGAAGCGGGTGTTGCCGAGGCCGTGCCAGCCGCCCTGGGCCACCAGCAATCGCTCCCCGGCCTCGAGCATGTCGCCGAGGGTCTCGCCGGTGTCAACGTCGATCACGGTGGTGCCCACCGGCACCTTCAGCACCAGGTCCTCGCCCTTGGCGCCGGTACAGTTGCGGCCGCGGCCGGGTTCGCCGCTCTGGGCGGCATAGCGGGTCTGGTAGCGGTAGTCCACCAGGGTGTTCAGGGAGTCGTCGGCCTCCAGGTAGACGGAGCCGCCGTCGCCGCCGTCGCCGCCGTCGGGGCCACCCTTCTCGACGAACTTCTCCCGGCGAAAGCTCAGGCAGCCGTTGCCGCCCTTGCCGGCCTGGACGTGGATGGGAGCTTCGTCTACGAATTTCATGGTAATTCCAGTGTAGTTTTTCGGGACCCGACCCCGGATACAAAAAACCCCGCTCAAGGCGGGGCTTTCGGGACTGTCTCGGCAGCCTTGGCCAACAACCTTATGCCGTTTCGATGGAAACGAACTTGCGGTTGTTGGGGCCCTTCACCTCGAACTTCACGACGCCGTCCGCGGTGGCGAACAGGGTGTGGTCCTTGCCCATACCAACGTTGACGCCGGCGTGGAACTTGGTGCCGCGCTGACGCACGATGATGTTGCCCGCCAGAACGGACTGGCCGCCAAAGCGCTTCACGCCCAGGCGTTTACTTTCGGAATCGCGACCGTTGCGCGTACTACCGCCAGCTTTCTTGTGTGCCATGAGTCGTTACTCCTCTGCTTATGCCTTGATGCCAGTGATCTTGACTTCGGTGTACCACTGACGGTGGCCCTGGCGCTTCAGGGAGTGCTTGCGGCGACGGAACTTGATGATCTTCACCTTCTCGCCGCGACCGTGGCTGACCACTTCGGCAGTCACTTTAGCGCCGTCTACTACGGGGGCGCCGATGTTGATCTTGTCGCCGTCGACGACCATCAGCACCTTGTCGAAATCGATGGATTCGCCGGTGGCGACTTCCAGCTTCTCCAGGCGAAGTACTTCGCCCTCTTCTACGCGGTGCTGCTTGCCACCGCTTTCAATAACAGCGTACATATTTCTATGCTCCGATATGGACGACACGAAGCAGCGGATGGGACTCTGCAGTCACTGCCCCGCATTTTGGGAGCTTGCGCCGTGTGTTTAAAACTACATGCCGCCGCCGGCAGTCGAGGGCCGGTCAATGCGGGGCGCAGATTCTAATCAATTCGCCGGATTGATACAATAGCGCCCCTTCGCGATCCGGACGCCTCCGGAACAGCCCTCAGAAGCAGTATAAGGAATCTGTACATGTTGCCTTTCCACCGGGTCGCCGCCGACGATTTCGCCGCGGTCAACCAGCGCATTCTCGACCAACTGCACTCGGACGTGCCCCTGGTGGAAAACATCGGCCACTACCTGGTGGAGGCCGGCGGCAAGCGCCTGCGGCCGCTGCTGGTACTGCTGTGCGCCCGCGCGGCCGGCTATAGAGGCAGCGACCATATCGACCTGGCGACCATCATCGAGTTCATCCACACCGCCACCCTGCTGCACGACGACGTGGTGGACACCTCGGACAGGCGCCGCGGCCGCCTGACCGCCAACGCCAAGTGGGGCAACGCCCCCGCGGTACTGGTGGGCGACTTCCTCTACTCCCGAGCCTTCCAGATGATGGTGGCGCTGCAGAATATGGACATCATGGCCATCCTCTCCGACACCACCAACACCATCGCCGAGGGCGAGGTGCAGCAGCTGGTGAACGCCGGCGACCCCGAGGTGGGCGAGGACAACTATCTCACCGTGATCCACAAGAAGACCGGCGCCCTGTTCGAGGCCGCCTGCGAGACGGCGGCGGTGCTGGCCGGCTGCTCGGGCGGGCAGCGCGAATCCCTGAAACTCTACGGCCGCAGCCTCGGCCTGGCCTTCCAACTGGTGGACGACGCCCTCGACTACCGCGGCAACCCGGAAGAGCTTGGCAAGAATGTCGGCGACGACCTGGCCGAGGGCAAGCCGACGCTGCCGCTGATCTACACCATGGCCAACGGCACAGCCGCGCAGGCGGCGCTGGTGCGCGAGGCGATCGAGCGGCGCAGCGCGGACAAGCTGAGCCAGATAGTCGAGGCTATCGAAGCCTGCGGGGCGCTGGAGTACACCATGGAGCGGGCGCGGGCGGCTGTGGACGAGGCCAAGGATCAGTTGGCGTTCCTGCCGGAGGGGGAGCAGAAGACGGCGCTGCAGCAGCTGGCGACTTTTGCCGTGGAAAGAACGGTCTAGAAAGGTACTGCGGAAATTGATCCGAAGGGCGAACCTTGTGTTCGCCCTATGAGCGGCGGGCTATAAGACAAGGTCGATGCAAAGGCCCTGATGCCGGTGGCTGTTTGCGGGACTGTCAGCGAGAGGGGCCGAAGGCGCCGTGAATGCCTGGAGCGGCCGGGCCACCTCGCTGCCAAGCCTACAGGGATGGCCGGTTTTTTGCTCCTGCAAAACCAGCATTTCCGCCATCCATGGCGGTCATATTCACGACGTGTCCCGCAAACAGCCACCGGTAGCAGGGCCGCCACTGAGCCTGCTACAGAGCGGCCCCCACCACCGATGGGCGAACACAAGGTTCGCCCCTACAGCCGAACCTCGAGGCCAGAATCAGCCGCGAATCAGCTGCAGCAGCTCCTCGGTCTTCTCCTTCATCAACGCCTCATCCCCGCGGGACTCGACGTTCAGGCGCACCACCGGCTCGGTGTTGGACATGCGCAGGTTGAAGCGCCAGTCCGCGAAGGCGACGCTGAGGCCGTCCACGTGTTCGACGCTCTCGGCGCCGGGGCCGTACTTTTCCTCCGCCGCCTTCAGCAGCGCCGCTGGATCCGCCACCTTGGAGTTGATCTCGCCGGAACAGGGGAAGGCGGCCATGCGCTCGCCCACCAGCTGTGACAGCGGCTTGCCACTGCGGCTGACCAGTTCGGCCACCAGTAGCCAGGGAATCATGCCGCTGTCGCAGTAGGCAAAGTCGCGGAAGTAGTGGTGCGCGCTCATTTCGCCGCCGTAAATGGCATCCTCTGCGCGCATGCGCTCCTTGATGAAGGCGTGGCCGGTCTTGCTCTGTATGGGCTCGCCACCGGCGGCCCTGACTATGTCCTGGGTGTTCCACACCAGGCGCGGGTCGTGCACTATTTTTGCCTTTTCGCTGTGGGCACCCTTGGCGCTGTCACCTTTGGCCAGGAAGGCCTCGGCCAGCAGGCCGACCACGTAGTAGCCCTCGATGAAATTGCCGTTTTCGTCGAAGAAAAAGCAGCGATCGAAGTCGCCGTCCCAGGCGATGCCGAAGTCGGCGCCGCTTTCTTTAACGGCACACGCAGTGGATTCGCGGTTTTCCGGCAGTATCGGGTTGGGGATACCGTTGGGGAAGCTGCCGTCCGGCTGGTGGTGCACGCGCACGAATTCGAACGGCAGGTGCGGCGCCAGGGCGTCCACGATGCTGCCGGCGCCGCCGTTGCCGGCGTTGACCACCAGTTTCAGCGGTTTCAGCCCGGAGACGTCCACATAGCCGAGCAGGTGCTGCACGAAATCGGCGCGGTGTTCGTAGCGGCTCAGTTCGCCGCGCCTCTCCGCGGGGGCGAAGTCGTTCTCCTCCGCCAGGCGCTTGATATCCAGCAGGCCGGTATCGCCGCTGATCGGGCGGCTGCCGGCGCGCACGAACTTCATGCCGTTGTAGTCCATCGGGTTGTGGCTGGCGGTCACACAGATGCCGCCGTCAAAGTCGCCGTGAAAGGTGGCGAAGTAGACCTCCTCGGTGCCGCACTGGCCGATATGGAAGACGTCGGCACCGGCATCGCGCAGGCCGTCGGCCAGGGCATCGGTCAGTTCGCCGCTGGTCAGGCGGATGTCGTGGCCGACGACGACGCGCTTGGCACCCAGGAACTGGGCGAAGGCGCGGCCGACGCGGTAGGCGATATCGGTGTTCAGCTCATCGGGCACGCGGCCGCGCAGGTCGTAGGCCTTGAAACAGGTCAGCTCGGTCATTTACTTTTTCTCCGCCGCTTCGAGACGAGTCTGCTCCGGCAGGTAGACATTCTCGTAGACGTAGTTGGTGGCCTCGATAAAGCCGTCCACGGAACCGCAGTCGAAGCGGCGGCCCTTGAAGGCATAGGCCAGCACACAGCCGCGCTGGGCCTGGGCCAGCAGGGCGTCGGTGATCTGCACCTCGCCGTTCTTGCCCGGCGGCGTTTCGCGGATCAGGTCGAAGATATCCGGGGTGAGGATATAGCGGCCGATAATGGCCATATTGCTGGGCGCATCCTCGGCGGCTGGCTTCTCCACCATATCGGTGACCTGGTAGAGGCCGGGCTTGATCTCGTTGCCGGCGATGACGCCGAACTTGTGGATATGCTCTTTGGGCACCTCCTCCACCGCGACGATGCTGCAGCGGAACTGCTTGTACAGCTGCACCATCTGCCCCAGCACACCCATGTCCTCGTTCAGGCACAGGTCGTCCGCCAGTACCACCGCGAAGGGCTCGTCACCGACAAGGCGCCGCCCCTGCAGTATCGCATCGCCGAGGCCGCGCATCTCGCCCTGGCGGGTGTAGGAGAAGCTGGCCTCGTCGATCACCTTGCGGATGCTCTGCAGGTAGCTTTCCTTGCTGGTGCCGTTGATCTGGTGCTCCAGCTCGAAATTGGTGTCGAAGTGGTCCTCGATGGCGCGCTTGCCGCGACCGGTCACGAAGCCGATCTCGGTCAGGCCCGCCTCGATGGCCTCCTCCACGCCGTACTGCACCAGCGGCTTGTTCACCAGCGGCAGCATCTCCTTGGGCATGGCCTTGGTGGCCGGCAGGAACCGGGTGCCGTAGCCGGCAACCGGGAATAGGCATTTCTTGAGCATTCTTATCCCCAACGTATCCTTTTTAAACAGCGTCACTCCCCCCCGGCGGCGCCAGACCGCGCAACTTATCACAATTCTGTTACACGAATCACTCACCCGGGATGATAGGAACCGCTGTCACCCGATGACCACAAATCCTGGGCAGATGTTGCAGATTTGTGGCAGCAATTTCCGTGCCGGTCACAAATAGGACTATGACTGACTGGACAAGCTATCCTCAGACCTTAGAATGCCCGCTCTTGCAAAAGCGCCCACAGTTTATGGCGCAAACACCCAACAACGGGGACAAAATGAGTAATTTCGTTCAAAAAAGCAGCTACAGCAAAGAAGAGCTGCTGGCCTGTTCACGCGGTGAGATGTTCGGCCCCGGCAACGCCCAGTTGCCCGCACCCAATATGCTGATGCTCGACCGCATCACCCATGTCTCCAAGGACGGCGGCGCCTACGGCAAGGGCGAACTGATCGCCGAACTGGATATACACCCGGACCTGTGGTTCTTCGAATGTCACTTCCCCGGCGACCCGGTCATGCCCGGCTGCCTGGGCCTGGACGCCATGTGGCAGCTGCTGGGCTATTTCCTGGCCTGGAAAGGCAACCCCGGCCGCGGCCGCGCCCTGGGCTGCGGCGAGGTGAAGTTCACCGGCCAGATACTACCGACCGCCAAGAAGGTCACCTACCATATCCAGATGAGCCGCCTGGTGGAACGCAAACTGGTCATGGGCATCGGCGACGGCAGTGTATCCGTGGACGGCCGCGAGATCTACACGGCGAAAGACCTGCGCGTGGGCCTGTTTACCCGCACAGACAACTTCTGAGTCGCCCCGGCACGCACGACCCGAAAAATCGTCCGCGCCGAACCGGGCCCCGAGAAAAATAACTGAGTACACTGTCGAAAAGCTTTACTGGAGATCACTATGCGCCGGGTTGCTATTACCGGAATGGGTATCACTTCCTGCATCGGCACCAACACCGAAGAGGTGACCGCCTCCCTGAAGGCGGGCCGCAGCGGTATCCGCTTTATGGAGGAGTACCGCGAACTGGGCCTGCGCAGCCAGGTGGCCTGCCCGGCGGACATCGACTTCAAGGAGCATATCGACCGCAAGGTGCTGCGCTTCATGGGCGACTCCGCGGCCTATGCGTATATCGCCATGCAGGAAGCCATAAACATGTCCGGCCTGGAGGAGAGCGATATCTCCAACCCCCGCACCGGCATAGTGATGGGCTCCGGCGGCACCTCCACCCGCGAGATCATCGAGGCCGCCCAGACCCTGAAGGAAAAGGGCGTGCGCCGGGTCGGCGCCTACCGGGTACCGCAGGTGATGGGCAGCACCGTGTCCGCCTGCCTGGCCACGCCCTTCAAGATCAAGGGCGTGAACTACAGCATCTCCTCCGCTTGCGCCACCAGCGCGCACTGTATCGGCAACGGCGCCGAGCAGATCCAGATGGGCAAGCAGGATATCGTCTTCGCCGGCGGCGGCGAGGAACTGGCCTGGAGCCTGACGCATCTGTTTGACGCCATGGGCGCCCTGTCCACCAAGTACAACGACGAGCCCACCCGGGCCTCGCGCCCCTACGACGCGGACCGCGACGGCTTCGTGATCGCCGGCGGGGGTGGCTGCCTGGTACTGGAGGAGATGGAACACGCCAAGGCCCGCGGCGCCAAGATCTACGCGGAACTGGTGGGCTACGGCGCCACCTCCGACGGCTACGACATGGTGGCTCCCAGCGGCGAGGGCGCGGTGCGCTGCATGCAGCAGGCCCTGGCGGGCATGGACGGCAAGGGACTTGAGGGCTCCGTGGACTATATCAACACCCACGGCACCTCCACCCCGGTGGGCGACGTGGCGGAACTGAAAGCCATGCGCGAGGTGTTCGGCGACAAGGTGCCGGCCTTCGCCTCCACCAAGTCCCTGACCGGCCACTCCCTCGGCGCCGCGGGCGTGCAGGAAGCCATCTACTGCCTGCTGATGATGCAGAACGACTTTATCGCTGCCTCGGCCAATGTGGAGAACAAGGACGAAGCCGCCGAGGGCATGGACCTGGTGACCCAGCTGCGCGAACAGGAGATCAAGCGCGCCATGTCCAACAGCTTCGGGTTCGGCGGCACCAACGCCTGCCTGATCTTCGACAAGGTCGAGTAAGAATAAGAATGCGGAATGCGGAATGCGGAATGCGGAATGCGGAACAGGATGTTTCGCCCGCATTAGCCTTCAAGCCGACTAGCCGAAGCGATTAGACGCGGCCCGCCAGCCATCGGCAGGCACGGCATCAAACCGCGTATTCCGCATTCATTCCGCATTCCGCATTTTTTCCAACCACACCTCCACCTGCCGGGTCAGCCCCTGGCGCCAGCTGCGCTGCTGTATGCCGAACACATCGCGCAACTTGCCGCAGGCCAGCACCACGCTGTGGCTCTCGTTGTCTGGCAGCGGGTCCAGCTGCACGGGAAATTCCTCATCGTAGAAAGACTGGGCCCGCTCCACCACTTCGCGGGCAAACTCCATCGCGGTGCAGCTGTCGGCGGCGCCGTAGTGGTAGACACCGGACGAGGGGGCGCCGCTGGCCAGCTGCTGGGCCACCGCCACCACCACCCGGGTCATATCCGTCACGGTCACCGGGCTGCCGCGGCTCTGGTCGTCCAGGGCTATCGGCTGGCGCGCCACCAGGCCGCGCAGTATGCGCCCGAGCAGGGCATCCCCGTTGCGGTCCACCATCCAGCCGAAGCGCAGGATGGTCAGATTGTCGAGCCCCGCCAGCGCCTCTTCGCAGGCCAGCCACTGCTGCCCGGCCTCCGAGGAGGGCGTCGGTGGCTCGTCCTCGTCGTAGCGCTTGCGTGCCCCGCCCCGAAATACCCGGTAGGAGGAGAGGTGCAGCAGGTAGCTGCAATTCCCTTTATGCGCGAGGGCCTCACACACTTGCACTGCCGCGGGCATTCCCCGGCGGCCGGCACAGGCGGAGGCATTGATTACGATTGAACGGGGACGCAGCCGCTGCAGCTCGTCGGCAGCCAGCAGCTGTACGCGGAAGCCGGCGCGCTGCAGGCGTTTCTGCAGCGCGCCGTCTATGGCGTTGCCGGCACCGATGACCGCGACCGAATCCGGCTGGTAGCCGGTGTTGTGCTCTGGCACGGGTCGGGCGAAGCCTTAGAAGGGGATGTCGTCGTCGAAGCTGTTATCGAAACCGCCGGCGGGGGCCTGGTTCGACGGCTGGCTGGACTGATTGGTGGACGGTGCCATCGGCGAGGGTGCGCTGCGCCCCTGGGCGAAGGAATCCGGCTGGCCACCCTGATTCTGCTGATAGCCGCCCTGATTCTGCTGGAAACCGCCGCCCTGGCCGCCCACACCCTGACCAAAGCCGCCCTGGTCGCCGCGGCTGTCGAGCATCTGCATCTCGTTGGCAACAATCTCGGTGGTGTAGCGGTCCTGGCCGGTATTCTGGTCCTGCCACTTTCGGGTACGCAGGGAGCCCTCGATATAGACCTTGGAACCCTTGCGCAGGTACTCGCCGGCGATCTCCGCCAGGCGATTGAAGAAGACCACCCGGTGCCACTCGGTGCGCTCCTGCGGCTGGCCGGTCTGCTTGTCCTTCCAGGTTTCGGAAGTCGCCAGGTTCACGTTGGTCACGGCGCCGCCGCTGGGCATATAGCGGGTTTCCGGGTCTGCGCCCAGATTGCCGATAAGAATGACTTTGTTGATACCCCTGCTGGCCATGGGCCTCTCCTCTCGTAAGTTCGAAATAGGTGCGGAATTAGGTGCGGATCCGATTCGAAACGGATTCCGGGAAATTGGATGTGCAAATTATGGATATTTATCCAGCGGCATACAACCGGTTAGTAAGCGCTAGCCGTCTGCCCGCGCCCGCGCAGCAGCAACCACAGCAACCCCCACAGCAGCAGCACTGCAAAGCCCAGCGCCGCCACCGCCGCGGCCCCGCCGAGGCCGTAAAAATAGCCCCCCAGGGTACCGCCGGCGAAGGCGCCGAGGAACTGCAGCGTCGCGTAGAGGCCGGTCGCCGCGCCGCGGGCCTCCGCCGGCGCAGTGCGGGTCAGCTGCGCCGGCAGCAGCGCCTCCAGCAGATTGAAGGCGACAAAGAAGACCGCCAGCAAGGCTACCAAGGTAAAACTGTTGCCGGCCGGCAGCAGGGCGACACTGCCCGCCGCCAGGCCGCCCAGGGCCAGGCCCATCGCCAGCAGCACCCGGCCGCTGCGCTCGGCGATGCGCATCAGCGGCAGCATCACCACGAAGGCAGCGAGCATCAGCGGGCCGTAGAGTTTCCAATGCTCATCGGCAGGCAGGCCAAGCCTGTCCACCAATGCCAGCGGCAGCGGCACGAACAGTGCCGTCAACAGCAGATGGGAGAAAAAGACGCCACTGACCAGTTGCCAGGTTTCCGGGCTGTGCAGCAGGCTGCGGAAGCTGCCGCGATAGACTGCGGAACTGCGCATTCTTTCCGGGTTAGGCACCAGGCGCCAGACCAGCAGCATGCCCGTCAGGGCCAGCACCATGGTCAGCCAGAATATCGCCGCCAGGCCGCCGAAGCCGGCCAGTGCAGGCCCCAGTATCACCGCCAGCATAAACGCCAGGCCTATGGCGGCACCGATCACCGCCATGGCGATACCGCGGTTCTCGGCGCGGGTCAGGTCCGCCACCAGCGCCATGGTGGCCGCGGCGATGGCGCCGCAGCCCTGCAGTACGCGACCAATGATCAGCCCGTAGACCGAATCCGTCAGCGCCGCCACCAGGCTGCCCAGGGCGAAAATCGCCAGCCCCACAAAGATCACCGGCTTGCGCCCCCAGCGGTCCGACAGCATGCCCAGCGGAATCTGCAGCAGCGCCTGGCTGAGACCGTAGGCGCCCAGGGCCAGGCCCAGCAGCGCCGGCGTGCTGCCGCGGTAGTCGGCGCCGTAGACCGACAGCACCGGCAGCACCATAAACAAGCCGAGCATGCGGAAGACGTAAAGGGAAGCCAGGCCCGCGAGGGCGCGGCGTTCGGTGGAATTCATCGGGATCCCGGGACAGCTTGAACAGGGCGCGCATTGTACAGTGGTGCGCAGTTGGGCTGTAGGGGCTCACCCATTCGGAAGCTGGATAAAACGGCGGTGTCGATGCGAAAGGTCCTGATACCGGTGGCTCTTTGCGGGACTGTGACTCGGGCCATCCATGGCCCTCGCCCTTCGGGCGCCTTCGGCGCCCAAAACGGCAGTCCTGCCGTTTTGTCAGCGAGAGGTACCTCGCTGCCAAGCCTACAGGGACGTATTTAGGGGGGCGCCTAGCCCGTGTCCCGCAAAGAGCCACCGGTAGCAGGGCCGCCGCGGAATTGGCTGCAGGAGCCCCACGCCCGCCCCCTACGAGCGCCCGTAACTATCGTCGAAGCGGACTATATCGTCCTCGCCCAGGTAGCTGCCGGACTGCACCTCGATCAGCTCCAGCGGAATATTGCCGGGGTTTTCCAGCCGGTGGCTCACCCCCAAGGGGATGTAGGTGGACTGGTTCTCGGTGATAAGCAGCTCCTCGTCGCCGCGGGTCACCTTGGCGGTGCCGCGCACCACTATCCAGTGCTCGGCGCGGTGGTGGTGCATCTGCAGGGACAGTTTCTGCCCGGGCTTGACCACTATGCGCTTGACCTGGAAACGCGGGCCGGCGTCGATGGAATCGTAATAGCCCCAGGGGCGGTAGACCTTGCGGTGGCGCTCGGCCTCGCTGCGCTCGGAGCGCTTCAGGCTCTGCACCAGCTTCTTCACCTCCTGCACCCGCTGCTTGTCCGCGATCAGCACTGCATCGTCGGTGTCCACCACCACCAGGTCGCGCACGCCGAGCAGCCCCACCAGGCGGCTGTCGGCGCGCACCAGGCAACCCTCGCTGTCCTCCGCCAGCACATCGCCGTGCAGCAGGTTGTCGTTGCCGTCCTTCTCCGCCAGTTCCCAGAGGGCGGACCAGGAGCCCACGTCGCTCCAGCCGGCATCCATGGACACCACCGCGGCGGACTCGGTTTTCTCCATCACGGCGTAGTCCACCGAATCGTCGGGACAGGTGGCGAAGGCTTCGGCATCGACGCGGGTGAAGTCCAGGTCCCGCGCGGCGCCGGCGAAGGCGGCGCGGCAGACCTCGAGGATATCCGGCCGGTGCTGGCCCAGCTCCTCCATATAGCGCGAGGCGCGGAACAGGAAGATGCCGCTGTTCCAGGCGTAATCGCCAACCGCAAGGTATTGCTCCGCGGCGGGTTCATCCGGTTTCTCGACAAACTCCGCCACCTTCCAGGCGCTCCCGCCAATGGCCTCGCCGCGGCGGATATAGCCGTAGCCCGTTTCCGCGCGGGTGGGCACTATGCCGAAGGTCACCAGGTGGCCCTGCGCGGCCAGTTCTCTCGCCGCTGTCACCGCGTGTTGGAAGGCCGCGACATCGGCGACCGCGTGGTCCGCAGGTAGCGCCAGCAGCAGCGGGTCTTCTCCTGTCTCCAGCGCCGCCAGGGCGGCCAGTGCAATCGCCGGTGCCGTGTTGCGTGCGCAGGGTTCCAGCAGTATCGACTGGGCCGCGCGACCGATTTCCTGCAGCTGCTCGGCGGCGGCGAAGCGGTGCTCCTCATTGCACACCAGTATCGGGGGCTGGACGCCCCCGAGGCCGTCCAGACGCAGCGCCGTGGCCTGCAGCATCGTCTCACTGCCGGCCAGGGGCAGGAATTGTTTCGGGTAGGCTTCGCGGGACAGCGGCCACAGGCGCGAGCCGGTGCCGCCGCAGAGGATGACGGGAATCATGCGGTATCGATCAGTTGTTTAATTTTTGGGACGGGGAATTTTGGCACACTTGACCCGGTACATGGCAAGCCCGGCCTTCAGGCTGGAGAAGGATAGCGTGGGCGGCGTAGCCATCCTATAATCGGATGCTGTATAAAATCACAGGTTGCGAATCGGTCGTGCAACCTGTTTTTCCGGCGGCGCAAGCACTAAAGTGCGATGCGCCCGGGACTTAACTAGGCACCACCGAAAGATAGGTAGAGCGTGGACACGATTTATGTAAGGGGTGCGCGCACCCACAACCTGAAGAATATCGACCTGGATATTCCCCGCGACAAGCTGATCGTGATCACCGGCCTGTCCGGCTCCGGCAAGTCGTCGCTGGCCTTCGATACCCTCTACGCGGAGGGACAGCGGCGCTATGTGGAATCCCTGTCCACCTACGCGCGCCAGTTCCTGTCGATGATGGAAAAGCCGGACGTGGACACGGTGGAAGGCCTGTCGCCGGCGATCTCGATCGAGCAGAAGTCCACCTCCCACAACCCGCGCTCCACCGTTGGCACCATCACCGAGATCTATGACTACCTGCGCCTGCTGTTCGCCCGCGTCGGCGAGCCGCGCTGCCCGGACCACGGCGAACCGCTGCAGGCGCAGACGATCAGCCAGATGGTGGACCAGGTGCTGGCCCTGCCAAAGGGCACCAAGGTCATGCTGCTGGCGCCAGTGGTGCGCGACCGCAAGGGCGAGCATTTGCACGTGTTCGAGCAGCTGCGCCGTGACGGCTTCGTGCGCGCGCGCATCGATGGCCTGGTCTGCGACCTGGACGACGCGCCCAAACTGGACAAGCGCAAGAAGCACACCATCGAAGTGGTGGTGGACCGCTTCAAGGTGCGCGGGGATTTGCAGCTGCGCCTGGCGGAATCCTTCGAGACGGCGCTGAACCTGACCGACGGCATCGCCTCCATCGCCTTTATGGAGGGCAAACAGGAGGACCGCCTCTTCTCCGCCCGCCACGCCTGCCCGGTGTGCGACTACTCACTCAACGAGCTCGAGCCCCGATTGTTCTCCTTCAACAACCCGGCCGGCGCCTGCCCCAGCTGCGACGGCCTGGGCGTGAAGCAGTTCTTCGACGAGGAAAAAGTCATCCTGGATCCGGAGAGCAGCATCTCCGAGGGCGCCATCCGCGGCTGGGACAGGCGCAATATCTACTACTACCATATGCTCGACTCCCTGGCCGAGCACTACGGTTTCGACCTGGACAAGCCGTGGAAGAAGCTCGCAAAGAAGTATCGCGAGGCCGTACTCTACGGCAGCGGCGACACGCCGATCGATTTCAGCTATGTGAACGACCGCGGCGACGTCACCGTGCGCCGCCACACCTTCGAGGGGATTATCCCCAATTTCCAGCGCCGCTACCGCGACACCGAATCCCAGTCGGTGCGCGAGGAGTTGGCAAAGTACCTGAGCACCCAGAAGTGTCCCGACTGCAGCGGCACCCGGTTGCGCCGCGAGGCACGCCATGTGTTCGTGGACAACCGCACACTGGCGCAGATCACCGAGCTGCCGGTGGGCGATGCGTTTGAATACTTCGCCCACCAGCTGCAATTCGAGGGTGCGCAGAAGGAGATCGCCGACAAGATCCTGAAGGAGCTGCGCGACCGCTTCCGCTTCCTGGTGGACGTGGGCCTGAATTACCTGACCCTGAACCGCAGCGCAGAGACACTGTCCGGCGGTGAGGCGCAGCGAATCCGCCTGGCGAGCCAGATAGGCGCCGGCCTTGTCGGCGTCATGTATATTCTCGACGAACCCTCCATCGGCCTGCACCAGCGAGACAATGAGCGGCTGCTGAACACCCTGACCCACCTGCGCGATATCGGCAACACGGTGATCGTCGTCGAGCACGACGAGGACGCCATCCGCAGCGCCGACTTTATCGTCGACATTGGCCCGGGCGCCGGCGTGCACGGCGGCGAGGTGGTGGTGGCCGGCAGCCACGATGAAATAGCCGCTTGCGAGCGCTCGCTCACCGGCCAGTATCTGTCCGGCAAGAAGAAAATCGAAGTGCCGGAGGAACGCTACGTCGCCGATCCGGATTATCTGCTGCGCATCGAGGGGGCCAGCGGCAACAACCTGAAGAATGTCGACCTGGAAATTCCGGTGGGGCTCTTCACCTGTGTCACCGGCGTGTCCGGCTCCGGCAAGTCCACGCTGATCAACACCACCCTCTATCCGCTCGCAGCCACGGCGTTGAACAAGGCCACCACATTGAAGGCCTCTCCGTATAAGGCGGTGCACGGCCTGGAGCATTTCGACAAGTGCGTCGACATAGACCAGAGCCCGATCGGGCGCACGCCGCGCTCCAACCCGGCTACTTACACGGGTATTTTCACCCCGATCCGCGATTTGTTTGCAGGCACCCAGGAGGCGCGCTCCCGCGGCTACAAGCCGGGGCGCTTCAGTTTCAACGTCAAGGGCGGCCGCTGCGAGGCCTGCCAGGGCGACGGCGTGATCAAGGTGGAGATGCACTTCCTGCCGGATATCTACGTGCCCTGCGACACCTGCAAGGGCAAGCGCTACAACCGCGAAACCCTGGAGGTGCACTACAAGGGCAAGAATATCCACGAGGTGCTGGAGATGACCGTAGAGGACGCGCGGGAATTCTTCGACCCGGTGCCGGCCATCGCCAAGAAACTGCAGACGCTGATGGACGTGGGCCTCTCTTACATCAAGCTGGGCCAGGCGGCGACCACCCTGTCCGGCGGCGAGGCGCAGCGGGTGAAACTCTCCCGCGAACTGTCCAAGCGCGATACCGGCCAGACACTGTATATTCTCGACGAGCCCACCACCGGCCTGCACTTCGCCGATATCCAGTTGCTGCTGGATGTGCTGCACCGGCTGCGCGACCACGGCAACACCATCGTCGTGATCGAGCACAATCTGGACGTGATCAAGACCGCGGACTGGATTGTGGACCTGGGCCCGGAGGGCGGCTCCGGCGGCGGGCAGATAATCGCCACCGGCACACCGGAAGATGTCGCCGATAACCCCGCGTCCCATACCGGGCGCTTCCTGCAACCGATGCTCAATTGAGGAGCGAAAGATCTCTTTCGTCAGCTGTAGGAGCCTGCTTGCCGGCTCCTACAGGAAAACTTCCACACACCACAGAAGAATAATAAGACGCTATGAAATTCCTGACTCCGGAAAGGCTCAACCTGATCATTGCCCTGTGCGCGGTGCTGATTTCCGGCGCTTCCTTCTATGCGACTTACCTGCAGGCAGATGCGGCAAAGAAGCAGGTCAGGGCGATGACTCTTCCCTTAGTAAATTTCGAGCAGGGCAATTTCGATCCCTCGCGGAATAGGTTCCAGATTTATTTCGAACTGAACAACAGCGGAATAGGCCCCGCGCTGGTGCAAACCTTCGAGATCGAATACAAGGGTCAGAAGTACCATTCCCCCGAAGCCTTTCTCCTTTCCTGCTGCAATTATCGTGAGTACCAGGAAGCCTTTCGAGCGGCCACAAAAGACTTCAGCGAAATCGACAATAACCTGGAACTGATCGAGGGAACCGTTGTAACCGGCAGTGTCGCCAACACCGTCATCCCCGGCCAGTCCAGTTACAATTTCCTGACCGTAGCCTACGGTGACATGAACAAAGAGCTTTGGGAAAAATTGAACAAAGAGCGCAGGGAGGTCACCGTGAGGACCTGCTACTGCTCCATGCTGGGCGAATGCTACTGGTCCGGGGCCGACAACGATCTCACTGAGACAGAGCTTTGTCCGACTGACACATGAAGATTCGGCGTCTGAATATAGGCCCCGCCACCATGGTGGCGGCCGCCTTTATCGGCCCGGGCACCGTTGTCACCGCCAACCTGGCCGGCGCCCGCTTCGGCTACACACTGCTCTGGGCGCTGCTGTTCGCAGTAGTGGCGAGCATGATCCTGCAGGAAATGGCCGCCCGCCTCGGTATAGTTACCCGACAGGGACTCGGCGAAAATATTCGCCAGACCTTCCGGCAGCCACTGGCGCGCACCCTGGCCATAGCGCTGGTGGTAAGCGCGATTGTGATCGGCAATGCCGCCTACCAGAGCGGCAATATCGCCGGCGCCGGTATGGGGCTGGATGCGCTGACCTCCGCCCTCCTCCACCGGGAACCCACATTCAACCCCTGGCCCCTGCTGATCGCCGCGGCGGCGTTCGCACTGCTTTGGCGCGGCGAGTATCGCCTGATCGAGGGGACACTGGTGTCGCTGGTCGCGCTGATGAGCCTGGCATTTCTGGCCACCCTGGTCATCACCAGACCGGACCTGCCCGCCCTGTTCAGGGGGCTGCTGCTTCCCGCCATTCCATCTGGCGCGGCACTGACGGTAATCGCGCTGATCGGCACTACCGTGGTGCCCTACAACCTGTTCCTGCACAGCTCCAGTGTCGGCAAGAAATGGCCGGGCCCCGAACACCTGCCGCAGGCGCGCCGGGATATCTGTATCTCGATTCCGCTGGGTGGCCTGATCTCCATCGCCATAGTGGCCACCGCCGCCTCGGCCTTCTTCGGCAGGCAGGTTGCGCCCGGCGACGCCGGGGATATAGCCCAGTCGCTGCGGCCACTGTTCGGCGACGGCGCCCAGTACTTTATGGGCATGGGCCTCTTCGCAGCCGGTATTTCCTCGGCCATGACCGCGCCGCTGGCCGCCGCCTACGCCCTGAGCGGTATACTGGGTATTGAGCCGAACCTGAAGTCCACCGCCTTCCGCCTGGTGTGGGCGACGATACTGGCCATAGGCACCATTGTCGCCACCCTCGGCATCAGGCCGGTCGAGGTCATCTGGTTCGCACAGGTCGCCAACGGGCTGCTGCTGCCAATCGTGACCGTGTTTCTGCTGTGGGAAATGAATTCGGCCAGGCTGGGCGATTACAGAAATTCGACATTGCAGAATCTGCTCGGACTGCTGGTACTGCTGGCGACCCTGCTCCTCGGCGGCCGCAGTTTAATGTC
This sequence comes from Microbulbifer sp. SE14, assembly GCF_059834885.1. Lineage (NCBI taxonomy): Bacteria > Pseudomonadati > Pseudomonadota > Gammaproteobacteria > Cellvibrionales > Microbulbiferaceae > Microbulbifer > Microbulbifer sp. SE14. Next base: position 55,338 of record NZ_JCBAJA010000026.1, read on the forward strand.
GGCCTTCGGGTACTTGTAAATGGACAGGATTGATATCAACTGCGACCTGGGCGAAGGCGTGTCTGCCGTCGACTGCGACAGGGATGCGCGGATAATGCCGTATATCTCCCGCTGCAATATCGCCTGCGGCGGCCACGCCGGCGATCCCTTCACCATGCGGCAGTCGCTCTCCAACGCGCAGAAAAACCAGCTGATTGCCGGCGCCCATCCGGGCTATCCGGATCCGCAGAATTTCGGCCGCATCTCCCTGGCCATGGACACCGATCGGCTGCTCGAATCCATAGGTGAGCAGGTGGAGAGTCTGCGGGGTGTCGCCGAAGAGGTGGGTGTTGAACTGGACCATATCAAACTGCACGGCGCCCTCTACAACGACGCAGAGGCCGATAGCGAACTGGCCGAACGGCTGACGGAGTTTGTCGCCAGTGAATTTCCAGCGCTGAGAATCATGGGACTGGCCAATGCCGAAATGGAAGCCGCCGCGGATAGGCGCGGCCATCCATTTATCCGTGAGGGTTTTATGGACAGGCGCTACCTGAACGATCACCAGCTGGCGCCGCGCAGCTTGGCGGGCTCGGTGATTGCGGATCTGGACCTGTGCCTGGAGCAGGCCCTGCGCCTGGCCCGGGGCCTGCCGTTCGATTCCTATGATGGAAAACCGCTGCAGTTTTCCGTCGACAGCATCTGCCTGCACGGGGACAATCCCAACGCGCCCGAGATAGCGCAGAGACTGCTGCAGTATCTGCAGGCACAGGGCGTGCAGGTGCGCCCGTGAAATTGACCTTTGCCCTGGCCACCAATGGCGACAGCGCCCTGGATATCCGCTTTGATGCAGAGCCCGGCGAGGGACTCAGCAGACGCATCATCGCGCTGGAGCAGGCGATCGAGACGCAGAAGTGGGAGGGAGTGCAGGACCTGATTCCGGCCTACCAGTGCCTGACGGTCTGCTACGACCCGCTGGCCCGTGGCAGCGAACAGCTGTCCGCGCAGATTGAGACATTGACAAAACAGCTGCTAAGCCGGCCACCCGAGCTGGACAGAAAGCCCCGCCTGATCCGCATACCCGTCTGCTACGACTCCGAGTTTGCACCGGACATGCAGACGCTCAGCGAACACGCCGGCCTGTCCGTGGAGCAGATAGTCGCCAAACACTGCGCGCCTCACTACCTGGTGCATATGCTGGGCTTTACACCGGGATTCCTGTATCTCGGCGGACTGGATCCGCAACTGCACTGCCCGCGCAAGGCCACCCCGGAACTGCGCGTACCCGCCGGCGCTGTCGGCATCGGCGGCAGCCAGACCGGTGTCTATCCGCAGGCCACGCCGGGGGGCTGGCAGATTATCGGGCGCACCCCGGTAAGTCTGTTCCGCCCGCAGAGCGATCGGCCCTTTGTTGCCGAGCCACTGGACAGGATCGTATTCTTCGCCATCGACCGCGACGAGTTCGAACGCTTCGACCAGGAGGCGCTGGAAGTCAAGATACTGGAGCCGGCGCCGTGAGCATGCGGTTTATTCAGGCGGGGCTGCAGACCAGCGTGCAGGATCTCGGCCGCAGTGGCATGATGCGCTACGGCATCCCCCGCGGCGGCGCCGCCGATCCCATGGCGATGCAGCTGGCCAATCTGCTGCTGGGCAATGCCCCGGAAAACCCGGTACTGGAGGTGGCCCTGGTGGGCCCCAGCATCGAGTTCCAGTGCGATATCTCCATCGCCATTGCCGGCGCCCGGTTTGAGCTGACCCTCGATGGCGAAGCCGTCGACAACGACCGGGTCATTCAGGTCGAGCGCGGCAGCACCCTCAGTTTTGGCCGACTGATCAGTGGCGCAAGGGCCTATATCGCCTTAGCCGGCCGCATGGAATTGCCACAGGTTTTCGGCAGCTTCTCGACCCATCTGCTGTCCGGTTTCGGCGGCTATTGCGGCAGGGCCATCAAGAAGGGAGACGTTATTCCGTTCGCGGAAACGCGAACCGTCGGCTCGCGCCGCCTGGAAGGCGAGTACCGCCTCAGGTACACCCGGCATCCGCAGCTGCGCCTGGTTGCCGGCACGGAAGCCGATTACTTTTCCCGGGATACCATCGGGTGTTTTTACAGCCAGACCTACCAGGTCACGGCACAGAGCAACCGCATGGGGATCCGCCTGGCCGGAGATCCACTACATTGCGAGAATCAATCGCAGGTTATTTCCTCAGGCCTGTGCCCGGGCACAGTACAGATCCCGCCGGACGGCAAGCCGATAGTCTCCTTCGTCGAGGGGCAGACCATAGGCGGCTATCCGCGCATCGCTCATGTGATCAGCGCCGACCAACATCTGCTCGGCCAGCTCAATGCCAACGACCGGGTGAGCTTTACCCAGGTTTCCCTCTCCCAGGCACACAGGATTCTCGAGGGCAAGTCGGCACTGCTGAGAAGGCTGGAGGCCGGGTTTTCCGCGCAGCGGTGAACCCAAGTGCATCTGGATCTATACGCAACTGCGTCTAAACAGGCGCAGGTTTCCGATCACAGATGATTCGACAACGGAGTTTTAGGGATGATACTTGGGAGAGTTATTGGCTTTGCGCTGATCTACGCAATGGCGCTGTCGGCGCAGGCCGCCGACTGGCGGGTAGAAGTCACAGATTTCGCTGAACGCCTGGTGGCGCTGGGCGCGGTACCGGGCATGGGCGTCGCGGTGATTCGGGGCGATCGAATAGTGTACCGATGCAGCTTCGGTATCGCAGATGTAAACACCGGCCGAACGGTGGACAACGACACCTACTTTTACATCGCCTCCAGTACCAAGGCCCTGACAGCCTCGGCCGTTGCCCTCAGAGCCGCTCGCGGCGAACTCGATCTGGATGCTCCACTCGCGGACTACCTTCCGGAACTCGAAGGGACGGCCTGGGAGTAGCAGGGGATCACTCTGGACGAGCTGCTGGCCATGCGCCACGGCATGGAAGATCGCTGGCCGGTAGTTCTTCGCACAGCCTATAGTGGTGATTTTACCCGTGCCAAACTGATGGAACTGCTCAAGGATTACCAGTCCTCCGAAAGTGGCAAAATTTTTGACTATAACAATCTGGGCTACAACGTCCTGGGCTTGGTACTGGGCAGAGAAGGGTCACACGACTGGAAGCGGGCGGTGGAAGCGGAGGTGCTGGCGCCGCTTGGCATGGCGCAGACCACAGCACAAGTTTCAGAGCTGGCGGCCGAACGCATAGCGATGCCACACAATGTGGCCACAGCGCCGATCAGCCGCATCCCTCTGCTCAAAGCCGATGCGAACCTGCACGCCGCGGGCGGCCATTTCTCCACCGCCTCCAGCCTGGCGCGCTTCGTGGCCGCGCATATCGCCAGTGGCCGCGTGGAGGGTGAACGCCTCCTGCCCCAAGCGCCACTGCTGCTGACGCAAAAGCGGCACTCCAAACAGGATCGGCAATTCGGCGACTACCATCGCACCGGCTGGGGCTACGGCTGGGATATTGGCGACTATGAGGGTGAATTTCTACTACACCGCTTCGTTTCCTTCTCTGGATACCGCGCGCACATGTCCTTTATGCCGGAGCGCGACATCGGTGTGGTGGTGCTCGCCAATGCCACAACGCCCTCGGTAGATTTGATGGCGAACTATATCTATGAGCAGATGCTGAATCGAGATGGGGTGACGGAGCGCTTTACCGCCAAGCTGAAAGATATGGAACAGCGGCTGATAACCTATCGCGAGCGCTATGCAAAACATTTACAGGAACGCAAACAGCGCGCATCGCCCCTGGCTCATCCGCCGGAAGCCTATACCGGTATCTATGAGAACACCGAACTCGGTACCATGAAATGGTATCTGGGCGAAGGGGGACTGGAGGTGCGCCTGGGTGTAGCACACTCGCCCGCCGAAATTTATGACGCCGAAGACAATGCCTTTCGCATCGAAGTGAATGGCGGGGGTAGTGTGGCGCACTTCCTGGTCGACGAATCCGGCGACGTCAGAGGAGTCCGCTTCCTGGAGCGGACGTTTGCAAAGCGGCCTTGAGCGGGCGCCATGGGGGCTGGAAAATTCGGAAAGTTCGGTTTTTCCCAACTGCGAATTTTACCGGGAGCCGTCTCGACTGGTACGTCTATGATGACCAAGTAGTTTTAGCGCGAAATTTTCTGGACCCACCCAATTTCCTTCACTAATCTCTGGGCGTTTTACCCAAATAGCGATTTGGACGAGCGTCCAAATTGATCCGGTTGAGAAAGGGTGTTTTTTATTGCAGTCCCCTGCGGTACGACTTCGCATTATCAATTTGGCGCAGTCCAGAGAGAAAACTCCAATCAAACCCAGGGGATCAATAATGATAAAAACTCTCCGTCAAACGTCGCTGGCACTAATCGCCGGCTCACTGATGTTTTCGGGAAGCGCGCTCGCCGAGCCCGGTGATTACGGCTTCTGGACCACCCTCGGCAACCTGTTCGACCCACCGGACGCCAATGCCCCGGTCACCCCGGAACAGGCCCAGGGCATGTATCCACTGAGTCTGGACGATCCAAACTTTAACGATGGCTTCGATCCGGCCGACTACGACAACTGGCAGAAAGTCGATGTCCCGGCCAGCACCGGCGCCATGTGCGGTAACGGCTCGCCCTACAAGTTTTTTGTCTACCGGGTGCCGGACACCAGCAATACCATTTTCTATTTCGAGGGCGGCGGCGCCTGCTGGGATTACGAGAGCTGCTCCGGACAGGCGGGTATCCGCGGTGCGCGCAACCCCAATGGTATTCCCGACAACTATGTGCAGAATATCAACCTGCTGGATTTCCAGAACTCGGCCAACCTGGCCACGGCTGCGGTGTCGCCGCTGATCTATACCCACCACCCCTACAACCAGTTCAAGACCGGCGAGTGGAACCTGGTTTATGTGCCCTACTGCACCGGCGATATCTACGTGGGGGACAAAACCGAGATCTACGAGGATCCCACCGGCGGGAACCCTGCCCTGGTCTGGCATCACAACGGCCTGCGCAATGTGCAGGCGGTGACCTCCTGGGTGAAGAACAATCTGCAGAAACCCGAGCAGATGGTGGCGGCGGGATGCAGTGCCGGCAGTATTGGCGCGCTGCTGAACTACTCCAAGCTGCGCGGCGATATGGGCGTGGACTACGGCTACCTGATCGACGATTCCGGCCCCCTCTACCGGGCACCACTGGACAGCAGCGACAGCGCCGCCTACCCGTCGGTGCCGCTGCACAGGGAGGTGCTGGAGTCCTGGACCACCTATACACCCGGCGGCGATCCCAACGCGGTAAACCCGATCAATATGCTCGCCAGCATCACGCCCGGATTTGACAACAACGAACTGGCATCACTCTATGGGGCCCTTTCCAGCAAGTTCCCCGGCGACCGGCTGGGTATTACCCACTTCCTCGCTGACGGCAACTTCTCCTCCTACTCCTACGAGCGTTTCCACGAGGATATCTACAACGATCCGAATGCGGAGTCGCGCCTGAACAAGTTGCGGCAGAAGTGGCAACACGACACCCACAACAACCTGATCCCACTGCTGGAACAGACCAGCAACTGGGGCTACTACTTCCCGATGTACCGGGATTTCAACGAGAGTCACTGCACCACCATTCTCGACCTGGAGTACGGTGAGATCGCCGAGCACGGCCTGGTGTTGCGCGACTTCCTGGACAATATCGTCAACTACCAGGGCGGCGCCATGATACGGGCCTATGAATCGGATCAGGTTTCGGATTACGAGAACAACCACAACTGGTTCTACGATCTGGTTGGTGGGCTCCTGTAAGCAATGACCCACCACCTGAATTAAAAAGCGCGGCAACTGCCGCGCTTTCTAATCAACTGGAGGTCAGGAGCCGTAGGCTTTTTCCCGCGCTTCCTGCAACCGCCTGCGCAGATACTCCTGCCGGCTCATGCCGTCGGGGAAGGAGTCCATCTGCTGCACCTCGCGCAGGATGCGCCTCTCCTCTTCCTTGTATTCGGCGAAGCCCGGCACATCCTCGTAGGGGTCGTATTCCTCGGCACTGCGGGTGGATTTCTGCCGGTATTCCTCCACCAGCTCCTGGGCCGCTGCATCGAACTCGGCCTTGCTGGCGCTATTGCGCTCCAGCCAGGCGAGCTTCAGTGCCATGGCCTCGTAGGCCATCATGCGCCCCTCGTCCTCGATGGATTCGATCAGCTGCCAGACCTCCTCACCGGTGAGATCACCGCTACCACCGGAAAAGTAATCCGACAGTGCCTGCTTATCCTTCTGTCGCTGGAAATAGGTCTGTACGCGCGGATCGGATAGCAGGTTCGCCAGTTCTTCGCGATCCGGCACTGGGACAGTGTCGCCCCTCTTCCCTATGGGAGCTTCAGTCCGGGGATTACCTGTAGGCTCGGGTGATGGAGAAGAGAGATATCGCCAAGTGGCGACGCTTGCGCCCAGGGTCAGGGCGATAACAACAGACAGCCGGATCTTATTATTCATTGTTGCCGCTTCCGCTATTGGAGGTAACGGAAACAGTGTATCCCGTGAGGGAGAATGCGCAAACTCACGCTTTGTCGGCATACAAATGTAGGGTCGGCCCATGGCCGCGATCGGATTCTGGCACCAGCTGCTACCCCGATCGCGGCCACGGGCCGCTCCTACAAGAATTCCGAAGCCCGGGTCCCCACAAGGGCTAAACCCAGTTCAACTTTTGCTCTTCGTCCTTGTCGGCGCAGGGAGTCATTTTCGGCGGCACGTAGCCCACCTGAGCCTCCGCCGGCAGGTTGCGCCGCTCCCAGTTGGCGACCGCTTCCGCGCACAGGTGGCGCTGCCGATCAGTCAGGGAGACACCGTTGGGCCATTTGCCCAGTTCGATGGCGCGCTTGAGGCTGCCGATAATCTGCGGATTGAGATTGTTGAGCAACTCTTCGAAGGACATGGCGGATACCCGGAATTACAAGCCATAAAAAAGGCCGGTCACAGACCGGCCTTCCTTTGCACTGGGCTGTCGGGGCTTACGCCTCGGCAGCTTCAGCCTCGTCGCCTTCAGCCAGGGGGCGATCCACCAGCTCGACGTAGGCCATCGGGGCCTTGTCGCCGGCGCGAAAGCCGCACTTCAGGATGCGGATGTAACCGCCCGGGCGGGCTTCGTAACGCGGACCCAGCTCGTCGAACAGCTTGCGCACGGCATCCTTGTCGCGGATGCGGGCGAAAGCCAGACGGCGGTTGGCGACACTGTCCTTCTTGGCCAGGGTGATCAGCGGCTCGGCGACGCGGCGCAGCTCCTTGGCTTTCGGCAGTGTGGTTTTGATCAGTTCGTGCTCAACCAGAGAAGCGGTCATGTTCTTGAACATGGCCTTGCGGTGAGCGCTGGTACGGCTGAATTTACGGCCACTATAGCGATGACGCATGACTCAATTCCTTACGACCTTTGTTGCTGTCTCAGCAAGTCGTTCTGGAGCGGTGTCTTCGGCACCGCTCGGGTTAATACTCAAATCTGCTTACAGGGGGCTCAGCTTGCTGTCGCCCTTGAGGCTGGCCGGCGGCCAGTTCTCCAGACGCATGCCCAGGGACAGACCGCGGGAGGCCAGCACGTCCTTGATTTCGGTCAGTGACTTCTTGCCCAGGTTCGGGGTCTTCAGCAGTTCTACTTCGGTGCGCTGAATCAGGTCGCCGATGTAGTAGATATTCTCTGCCTTCAGACAGTTGGCCGAACGCACGGTCAGTTCCAGGTCGTCCACCGGGCGCAGCAGCACCGGATCGACTTCCGGCTCCTCGGACTTCGGCTGGGCTTCCTTCTCGCCTTCCAGGTCCACGAATACTGCCAGCTGCTGCTGCAGGATTGTGGCGGCGCGGCGGATGGCCTCTTCCGGATCCAGGGTACCGTTGGTCTCCAGGTCCAGAACCAGCTTGTCCAGGTCGGTGCGCTGCTCCACACGCGCGGCTTCCACGCTGTAGGCCACGCGGCGAACCGGGCTGTAGGAGGCGTCCAGCTGCAAACGGCCGATCGCACGGGTCTCTTCCTCTTCATCGCGACGTGCGTCGGCGGGCTGGTAGCCGCGGCCGCGCGCCACTGTCAGACGCAGGCTGAGTTCCACGTCGCCGGTGATATTGGCGATCACGTGCTCGGGATTGACGATCTCGATATCGTGATCGACCTGAATGTCTCCAGCGGTCACCGCACCCGGGCCCTTCTTGCTCAGGCTCAGTACCGCCTGATCCTTGCCGTGCATGACAACGGCGATTTCCTTCAGGTTGAGCAGGATTTCAATTACGTCTTCCTGCACACCTTCGATCGCGCTGTACTCGTGCTCGACACCGTCGATCTCGACTTCGGTGACGGCGCAGCCCGGCATGGAGGACAGCAGGATGCGACGCAGTGCATTGCCCAGAGTGTGGCCGAAGCCGCGCTCCAGGGGCTCCAGAACCACCTTGGCGTGGTTCGGGGTGTACTCGGTGACGTCAATACGACGCGGTGTCAAAAACTCGTTGACAGCAGTCTGCATAGCCATACCTGTTTACAGTTGCATTCCTTAAAGTGGATAGGTCTTACTTGGAGTAGAGTTCCACGATAAGGTTTTCGTTGATCTCTGCCGGCAGATCCACGCGATCCGGAACGCGCTTGAAAGTGCCTTCCAGCTTGCTCGCGTTGACGTCTACCCACTCGACATCGCCACGCTGGGCGGCGAGGGAAACGGAATTCTGGATACGCAGCTGCTTCTTGGCCTTTTCGCGTATAGAAATGACATCGCCCTCTTTAACCTGGTAGGAGGGGATATTCACGGTGCTGCCGTTCACCAGAATCGCCTTGTGGGATACCAGCTGCCGCGCTTCGGAGCGGGTAGAGCCGAAGCCCATGCGGTAAACCACGTTGTCCAGGCGCTTCTCCAGCAGTTGCAGCAGGTTTTCACCGGTTGCACCCTTCAGGCGCGCCGCTTCCTTATAGTAGTTGCGGAACTGCTTTTCCAGTACGCCGTAGATGCGGCGGACTTTCTGCTTCTCACGCAGCTGTACACCGTAGTCGGACAGGCGGCCGCGGCCGGCGCCATGCTGACCGGGCTTGGCTTCCGCGCGACACTTGGAGTCGTGCGGGCGAACGCCGCTCTTCAGCTGCAGATCGGTACCTTCCCGACGGGAAAGCTTACATTTCGGTCCAATATAACGTGCCATTTTGTCAGCCCCCTCTTACACGCGACGTTTCTTGGGCGGACGACAACCATTGTGCGGGATCGGCGTCACGTCGGTGATGTTGGTGATCTTGTAGCCGCAGTTGTTCAGCGCGCGAACAGCGGATTCACGGCCGGGGCCGGGGCCCTTCACTTCTACGTCAAGGTTTTTCAGGCCGTATTCCTGAGCGGCAGTACCTGCGCGCTCGGCGGCAACCTGGGCTGCAAACGGCGTGCTCTTGCGAGAGCCGCGGAAACCGGAACCACCCGCGGTGGCCCAGCTGAGGGTATTACCCTGACGATCAGTGATCGTTACGATCGTGTTGTTGAACGATGCGTGGATGTGGGCAATACCGTCGACAACGGTCTTTTTGACCTTTTTGCGAACAGTAGTTTTTGGCTTAGCCATACCTGTATCCTAAATCCTGTATCAAATCCCCTGGCTGCAGGGGCTTGTTAAACCGCGATTGCGAGTCTTACTCGCCCAAACCTTACTTGCGGATGGGCTTGCGCGGACCCTTGCGGGTACGGGCATTGGTCTTGGTGCGCTGGCCGCGGAGCGGCAGGCTGCGACGGTGGCGCAGACCGCGGAAGCAACCCAGGTCCATCAGGCGTTTGATGTTCATGGATACTTCACGACGCAGGTCACCCTCGACGGTGAGCTTTGCAACTTCGCCGCGGATAGACTCGATCTGATCTTCGGACAGATCGCGGATTTTGGTGGATTCAGCGATACCAACCGCTGCCAAAATAGACTTGGCCGTGGTGCGACCGACCCCATAGATATGGGTCAGGGAGATCACGGCGTGCTTGTGGTCTGGTACATTGACACCAGCAATACGTGCCATAGAGGCATACTCCACGTATTGGGAGTCACTCGAATAAGCGTGTGACTCTGCTTTGAATTCGGCGCTGACAGCGACTAAAAAACCGGCGGCGCCACCAAAAAGGCGCGCAAGAATAGCTTTTCAGACACTAAATTGCAATAGCCCGCGCCCCCTCCGGTTGCCCGAAGAGGATGCGGACGACAGTCAACGCCCCCAGTTTGAGACCGCCAAGCAGTGACTTCTCGGTCTCCACCACTCGCCCGGGAGGGTTTGCGGTGTCGCCGGTAACCGCGGGGGTCGCGCTAACCGGCATATTCTTGCAAATTCTGCAGACGCGGCCGGAGGGCCGCTCCTGCAAGGGCCAAAGGCCCGGGGTTAGCCCTGACGCTGCTTGTGACGCGGCTCGGCGCTGCAGATTACCCGCAGAACACCCTTGCGACGCACAATTTTGCAGTTACGGCAGATCTTTTTAACAGAAGCGCGTACTTTCATGACCTTACCTCAATTCAATCAAACTGCGAGCGGGTGACGCGGTTAGCGACGACCGTAGCCTTGCAGGTTCGCTTTTTTCATCAGACCTTCGTACTGGTGTGACAACAGGTGCGACTGTACCTGTGCCATGAAGTCCATCACCACCACCACAACGATCAGCAGTGAAGTACCACCCAGATAGAAGGGTACGTTCAGTCCCACTACCAGGAACTGCGGCAGCAGGGATACCAGTGCGATATACACGGCACCCACCAGGGTCAGGCGAGTCAGCACGCTATCGATGTAGCGCGCTGTCTGCTCACCGGGGCGGATGCCGGGCACATAGGCACCGGATTTTTTCAGGTTGTCCGCCACTTCGTTCGGGTTGAACATCAACGCCGTGTAGAAGAAGCAGAAGAAACCGATCAACAGTGCGAACAGAATGATGTTCAGCGGCTGTCCAGGGCCCAGCTGCAGCGCCATCCACTGCAGTATCTGCGCGCCTATGCCCTCGCCGCCCTGGCCGAACCACTGTGCCAGGGTCGCCGGGAACAGCAGGATACTGCTGGCGAAGATCACCGGGATAACACCGGCCATATTCACCTTCAGCGGCAGGTGGCTCGACTGCGCAGCCGGGGCTGCGGAGTAGCGGCCGGCCTGGCGGCGGGCGTGGTTGATGGTGATGCGGCGCTGACCGCGCTCCATCACCACCACGAAGTAGACCACCGCCACGGCGACGAAACCGATGGCCAGCAGCAGCAGGATGTGCAGCTCACCCTGCCGCGCCTGTTCGAAAGCCTGGCCGATGGCACTGGGCAGGCCGGCGACGATACCGGCGAAGATCAGCATCGAGATACCGTTACCCACCCCGCGCTCGGTGATCTGCTCACCCAGCCACATCATGAACACGGCGCCAGTCACCAGGGACACCACGGCCACAAAGTAGAAACCGAAAGCCGGTTCCGCTGAGTAGGCCAGGTTCTGTCCGGCCAGACCGAAGGTCATGCCGATACCCTGGATCAGGGCCAGCACCACCGTCAGGTAGCGGGTGTACTGGTTGATCTTGCGCCGTCCGGCATCCCCCTCTTTCTTCAGTGCTTCCAGAGAGGGCGTCACCGCGGTCATCAGCTGCATGATGATGGACGCGGAGATGTAGGGCATGATGCCCAGCGCCAGAATACTCATACGCTCCAGAGCGCCGCCGGAGAACATGTTGAACAGCCCCAGGATGGTGCCCTGGTTCTGGTTAAACAGGTTCGACAGCTTTTCCGGGTCTATACCGGGCACCGGAATATGCGTTCCGACGCGATACACGAGAATCGCGAGGAACAGAAAACGAAGGCGAGCCCAGAGCTCGCCCAATCCCTTGCTGTTGCCCAGGGGATTTACACCGGATCCTGGTCGTGCCATTGGGGCCTCGATTAGTCTTCTACTTTACCGCCAGCAGCTTCGATGGCCGCTTTCGCACCCTTGGTGACGCCCAGACCCTTGACGGTTACCGCCTTGGCCAGCTCGCCGGACAGGAATACTTTGGCGCGTTTAATGTGGCTGCCGATAATATCGGCATTCTTCAGCGCTGCCAAATCGATTACGTCGGCATCCACCTTGGCCAGCTCCGCCAGGCGCACTTCCGCTACGAAACGGGAGACACGCGCGGTGAAACCGTACTTCGGCAGGCGCTTCTGCAGCGGCATCTGACCACCTTCGAAGCCCGGACGAACCTTGCCGCCGGAGCGGGATTTCTGGCCCTTGTGGCCGCGACCGCCGGTTTTACCCAGGCCGCTGCCGATACCGCGGCCAACGCGCTTGGCGCTGTGCTTGTGGCCTTCTGCGGGAGACAGTTCGTTCAAACGCATCTTATTCCCCCTCAACCTTAACCATATAGTTTACTTTGTTGATCATGCCGCGCACGGAGGGAGTGTCTTCCACTTCCACAGTGTGACCGATGCGGCGCAGGCCCAGACCCGCTACGCACGCCTGATGGTTCTTCAGGCGTCCGTGTACGCTTTTGGTCTGGGTGACTTTAATGGTCTTCTTAGCCATGGTCTTAACCCACTAATAACCTTTGGCCCGAGCCGCAATCAGCCCAGGATTTCTTCGACAGATTTACCGCGCTTGGCAGCGACGTCTTCCGGGCTCTGCATCTGCGCCAGAGCACTGAAGGTAGCGCGTACGACGTTCACCGGGTTGGTGGAGCCGTAACACTTGGCCAGCACGTTGTGTACGCCGGCCATTTCCAGTACGGAGCGCATGGCACCGCCGGCGATAACACCGGTACCCTGGGAGGCGGGCTGCATGTAAACCTTGGAGCCGCCGTGGCGACCGTTGGTGGCGTACTGAATGGTGTCACCGTTCAGATCCACCTGGATCATGTTGCGACGCGCAGCTTCCATCGCCTTCTGGATGGCAACCGGCACTTCGCGCGCCTTGCCGCGGCCGAAGCCGACGCGGCCGTTGCCGTCGCCGACCACAGTCAGTGCGGTGAAGGCGAAGATACGACCACCTTTAACAGTCTTGGCAACGCGATTGACCTGGACCAGCTTCTCCTGCAGGCCTTCGTCGTTGCTTTTGTCTTTCTCTCTAGCCATAACTCAACCCTTAGAATTTCAGACCGGCTTCGCGGGCAGCGTCAGCCAGAGCCTTGACGCGGCCGTGGTACTTAAAACCGCTGCGATCGAAGGCAACTTGTTCAACGCCGGCAGCCTTGGCGCGCTCGGCGATCAGCTTGCCAACCGCAGTAGCGGCATCGACGTTACCGGTTTTACCTGCGCGCAGGTCCTTGTCCAGGGTAGAGGCGGAAGCCAATACCTTGTTGCCTTCGGCAGACAGGATCTGTGCGTAAATGTGACGCGGCGTGCGGTTCACGGTCAGGCGAACGGCGCCCAGCTCGCGGATCTTGGCGCGGGCACGACGTGCACGACGCAAGCGAGATGCTTTCTTAACGTTCATATCTATGCCCTACTTACTTCTTCTTGGCCTCTTTGCGATACACGCGCTCGTCGGCGTAGCGGACACCCTTACCTTTGTAGGGCTCCGGCGGACGGAAGGCGCGGATCTCGGCGGCCACTTGGCCCAGCAGCTGTTTATTGCTGCTCTTGAGTACGATTTCAGTCTGGGACGGGGTTTCCGCAGTCACACCTTCCGGCAGCTGATAATCGATCGGGTGGGAGAAGCCCAGGGTCAGGTTTACGGTCTTACCGGACGCCTTAGCGCGGTAACCAACACCCAGCAACTGCAGCTTACGCTCGAAGCCCTGGCTGACACCTACCACCATGTTGTTGACCAGTGCGCGCGTGGTACCCGCCAGCGCCTTGGCCTGCTTGGAATTGTTGCGCGCCGCGAAAGTCAGCTGGCTGTCCGCCTCGCTCACTTCCACATCGCTGTGGATAACCATGCTCAGGTTACCGTTGCTGCCTTTTACGGCGATGTCCTGACCTTTCAGGTCAACGGTAACGCCGGCGGGGACTTTTACTGGATCATTTGCTACTCGAGACATACCAACCCCCGCTTAGAATACGGTGCAGAGCACTTCGCCACCGACACCGGCCTGGCGCGCAGCACGATCGGTCATCACACCCTTGGAGGTGGAAACGATCGCGATACCCAGACCACCGCGTACGGACGGCAGAGCTTTCTTGCCAGCGTAAGCGCGCAGGCCCGGACGGGATACACGACCCAGCTCGGCGATAACCGGCTTGCCCTGGAAGTACTTCAGGGAAATGGTCAGCGCCGGCTTGGCGTCTTCGCTTACGGTGTAATCGGTGATGTAGCCTTCGTCTTTCAGAACCTTGGCTACGGCCACTTTCAGTTTGGATGAAGGCAGGGTGACGTCCGCCTTTCCGCGAGCCAGGGCGTTGCGGATGCGGGTCAGCATATCTGCCAACGGATCTTGCATACTCATTTGTTACGACTCCTCAAGCCTTCTTACCAGCTGGATTTGACCAGGCCGGGCACATCACCACGCATGGCTGCTTCGCGCAGCTTGTTACGGCACAGGCCGAACTTGCGGTAGACAGCGTGGGGGCGACCAGTAATACGGCAGCGGCGTTGCTGGCGTACCGGGCTTGCATCGCGCGGCAGTTGTTGCAGCTTGAGCTGAGCCTCCCACTTCTCCTCATCGGAGGCAGTGGTACTGGCGATGATCGCCTTCAGCTCTGCGCGCTTCTGCGCGAACTTAGCTGCGGTTCGAGCGCGCTTGTCTTCGCGCGCAATCATGGATTTCTTCGCCATGGAATCCTCTTAACCCTTGAACGGGAAGTTAAACGCTTTCAGCAGCGCGCGACCTTGGTCGTCGTTAGCCGCTGTAGTGGTAATACAAATATCCAGACCGCGGATCTTGTCTACTTTGTCGTAGTCGATTTCCGGGAAGATGATTTGCTCGGTCACACCCATAGAGAAGTTGCCGCGGCCGTCGAACTGCTTCGGGCTGATACCACGAAAGTCGCGGATACGCGGGATCGCGATGTCGACCAGACGCTCCAGGAATTCGTACATGCGCTCACCGCGCAAAGTCACCTTGCAGCCGATCGGCCAACCGTCACGGATCTTAAAGCCCGCAATAGACTTGCGCGCCTTGGTGATAATGGGTTTTTGACCAGTAATTGCCGTCATGTCATCGACGGCGTGCTCCAGTACCTTTTTGTCACCAACAGCCTCACCAACACCCATGTTGATGGTGATCTTGGTGATGCGCGGCACTGCCATCACATTGTCGAGCCCCAGCTCTTCTTTCAGCTTGGGCGCGAGTTCTTTCGTGTAGAGCTCTTTTAGCTTTGCCATGATCTACCAAACCTTTTTGCGGCTACCATTTCTGCGCCTAAAGCCTTAGATGGCTTCGCCGCTGGATTTGAAGACGCGAATCTTAGTGCCGTCTTCCAGTACTTTAAAGCCTACCCGGTCAGCCTTCTGGGTGTTGGGATTGAAGATGGCCACGTTGGAAGCCTGGATTGCAGCCTCCTTCTCAACGATGCCACCGGCAACGCCCAACTGGGGGTTCGGCTTCTGATGTTTTTTGATCATCTGCACGCCGGCAACAATCAGGCGGCCATCGTTCAGCACTTTGCGTACTGTTCCGCGCTTGCCTTTGTCGCGACCGGCGATAACGATCACTTCGTCGTCACGCTTGATCTTGCGCATAACTCTATCTCTCCGCTTTGGGCTTAGATAACTTCCGGTGCCAGCGAGATGATCTTCATGAACTTCTCACCGCGCAGCTCGCGAGTTACCGGGCCAAAAATACGGGTGCCAACCGGCGCCAGTTGCTGGTTCAGCAGTACCGCTGCGTTATCGTCAAATTTGATCAGGGATCCGTCCGCGCGACGCACACCCTTCTTGGTGCGGACCACAACGGCGTTCATTACCTGACCCTTCTTCACTTTACCGCGGGGGATGGCTTCCTTAACGGTCACCTTGATAATGTCGCCCACGCCGGCGTAACGACGATGGGAGCCGCCCAGCACCTTGATGCACATGACGCGGCGAGCCCCACTGTTGTCAGCTACTTCTAAGTAGGATTCAGCTTGAATCATTGTCTCTCTCCGAAAACCTTAAATCCGGCCTTCAATGCGCTAGGGCTTAGACCTTCGCCGCACGCTCTACAATTTTCTGCAAAGCCCAGGATTTGCTCTTGGACAGCGGACGGGACTCTTCGATAGTGACAACATCACCGATGCTGCAATCGTTGTTCTCGTCGTGCGCCTTGAGCTTGGTGGACTTGCTCACGATTTTGCCGTAGATCGGGTGCTTAACACGGCGCTCGATCAAAACGGTGATGGTTTTATCCATCTTGTCACTCACAACCTTGCCGGTCAGAGTACGCTTCAGTTTTGCTTCTGCCATGATTAATTACCTGCCACTTCTTGTGCTGCTTTTTGGGTCAACACAGTCTTGATGCGAGCAATGTCGCGACGAGTCTGCTTCAGCAGATGAGTCTGAGTCAGCTGACCGGTGGACTTTTGCATGCGAAGCTTGAACTGAGCCTCGAGCTGGTTCAGCAGTTCCTGGTTCAGCTCTTCAACTGACTTTTCGCGTAGATCTGCAGTCTTCATTACATCACCGAACGCTTAACGAAAGTTGTCTTTACAGGCAGCTTGGCCGCGGCGAGCTCGAAAGCCTCGCGAGCCAGATCTTCGGACACACCCTCCATCTCGTAGAGGACCTTGCCCGGCTGGATCTGAGCCACCCAGTATTCAACGCCACCTTTACCTTTACCCATACGAACTTCGAGGGGCTTGTTGGTAATGGGCTTGTCCGGAAACACGCGAATCCAGATCTTACCGCCACGCTTAACGTGACGAGTCATTGCGCGACGAGCCGCTTCGATCTGGCGCGCAGTAATGCGACCGCGACCGATGGCCTTGAGGCCGAACTCGCCAAAGCTCACTTTAGAGCCGCGCTGGGAAAGACCGCGGTTGCGACCCTTCTGTACCTTGCGGAATTTTGTACGCTTTGGTTGCAGCATCTGCGTACCCCTTATTTAGCAGCTTTCTTGCGGGTCTTTGCCGGCTTCTCATCGGGCATTTCGTCGCCGATGACTTCGCCTTTGAAGATCCAGACCTTGATACCGATGATGCCGTAAGTGGTCATCGCTTCAGCAGTGGCGTAGTCGATATTCGCGCGCAGGGTGTGCAGCGGCACACGGCCTTCGCGATACCACTCGGTACGGGCGATTTCCGCACCACCGAGACGGCCACTTACCTGAATCTTGATGCCTTCGGCACCCTGACGCATGGCGTTCTGCACGGCGCGCTTCATGGCGCGACGGAACATCACGCGGCGCTCCAGTTGCTGGGCGACGTTCTGGCCAACCAGAGCGGCGTCCAGGTCCGGCTTGCGCACTTCTTCTATATCGATGTGCACCGGCACGCCCATCTGCGCGCTGACTTCGTTGCGCAGACGCTCTACGTCTTCACCTTTTTTACCGATCACGATGCCGGGGCGGGCGGTATGAATGGTCACACGCGCAGTGTTGGCCGGGCGCTCGATTTCGATACGGCTCACAGAAGCGTGGGCCAGCTTTTTGCGAATGTATTCGCGAACTTTCAGATCCGTGTACAGCTTGTCTGCGTACTCGTCGCTGCCGGCATACCAAACAGAGGTATGCTTTTTAACGATACCCAGACGAATGCCGGTAGGATGTACTTTTTGTCCCATGGTTTTCTCGCCTGCTCTCTTATTTCTCGGCCACTTTCACAGTGATGTGACAAGTACGCTTAAGAATGCGGTCAGCACGACCCTTGGCGCGCGGCTTGATGCGCTTCATGGTCATACCTTCATCCACGAAAATCGTGGAAACCTTCAGCTCGTCAACGTCGGCACCTTCGTTGTGCTCGGCGTTGGCGATGGCCGACTCCAATACCTTCTTTACGACCGCCGCGCCCTTCTTGTTGCTGAACGCCAGAATATCCAGGGCCTCTTCAACACCCTTACCGCGAATCTGGTCAGCGACCAGGCGCGCTTTCTGCGCGGACAGACGAGCACCGCGTAATTTTGCTGCTACTTCCATCTCACTAACCTCGGCTTAGCGCTTCTTCGCTTTCTTGTCCGCAGCGTGACCGCGGTAGGTGCGGGTAGCGGCGAACTCGCCCAGCTTGTGACCAACCATTTCTTCGTTGACCAGCACGGGCACGTGTTGACGACCGTTGTGCACGGCAATCGTCAGTCCAACCATTTCCGGCATAATCATGGAACGGCGGGACCAGGTTTTAATCGGTCGACGATCATTGGCTGCGATCGCCGCCTCCACCTTCTTGATCAGATGCAGATCAATAAAGGGACCTTTCTTTAATGAGCGTGGCACTTTTGATTCCTCTCTAGCTGCTCACACATCGCACGACTGCTCTCTAATTACTTGCCGCGGCGACGTACAATCATCTTGTCGGTGCGCTTGTTCTTGCGCGTTTTCTTGCCCTTGGTGGGCACGCCCCACGGAGTAACCGGGTGACGGCCACCGGAGGTACGGCCTTCACCACCACCGTGCGGGTGATCCACCGGGTTCATCGCCACACCGCGAACGGTCGGGCGAACACCGCGCCAGCGCTTGGCACCAGCTTTACCCAGCTTGCGCAGGCTGTGCTCGGAGTTGCTCACCTCACCCAGGGTGGCGCGGCACTCGGACAGAACCTTGCGCATTTCACCGGAGCGCAGGCGGATGGTCGCGTACTGACCTTCACGCGCCACCAGCTGCACAGAGGCACCGGCGGAGCGGGCCAGCTGGGCACCCTTGCCCGGCTTCAGCTCAACACCGTGGATCACAGAACCCACCGGGATGTTGCGCAGCGGCAGTGTGTTGCCCACAACGATCGGCGCGGCGTCGCCGGATTGCACAGTGGCACCGGCTTTCAGGCCTTTCGGCGCGATGATATAGCGACGCTCGCCGTCTGCGTAGCAGACCAGGGCGATGTGTGCACTGCGGTTCGGATCGTACTCCAAGCGTTCAACTTTGGCCGGGATACCGTCCTTGTTGCGCTTGAAGTCGACAACGCGGTAGTGCTGCTTGTGACCACCACCGATGTGACGGGTGGTGATACGGCCAGCATTGTTGCGGCCACCGCTTTTGCTCTTGCTCTCTACCAGAGGCGCGTAGGGCGCACCCTTGTGCAGGTCGGGGTTAACAACCTTGACCAGGTGGCGACGGCCGGCGGAGGTCGGTTTTGCTTTTACAATTGCCATTGTAACTGTCCCCTTTACTCAGCAGCTTCAAAGTTGATGTCGCTGCCTTCGGCCAGGCGAACGTAGGCTTTTTTCCAGTCGTTGCGACGGCCAACGCCGTAGCGGGTACGCTTGGTTTTGCCCTTCACGTTCACGGTGCGAACCTGCTCAACGGAAACGTTGAACAGTTTTTCTACCGCAGCCTTGATTTCGGCTTTATCGGCGTCGGTGGTGACCTTGAAAACCACCTGGTTGGCGGAATCCGCCAGCACAGCAGCCTTTTCGGAAATTACCGGGCCCAGCAGTACTTTGTAGAGTCGCTCTTGGTTCATCCCAGCACCTCTTCAATTTTCTTGAGCGCAGAAACGGTAACCACGACCTTGTCAAAGCGAATCAGGCTTACCGGATCGATGCCCTGCACGTCACGGACGTCGATCTTGTGCAGGTTGCGTGCGGCCAGGTAGAGGTTTTCGCTCACCTCTTCGGTCACGATCAGCGCATCTACCAGATCGAACTGAGCCAGCTTGCTCACCAACTGCTTGGTCTTGGGCGCCTCCACATCGAAGGACTCGACTACGACCAAACGTTCCTGACGGGCCAGCTCGGACAGAATGCAGCGCAGGGCGGCGCGGTACATTTTCTTGTTCAGCTTGACGCTGTGATCGCGCGGCTCAGCGGCAAAGGTTACACCGCCGGAGCGCCACAGCGGGCTGCGGATGGTACCGGCGCGGGCGCGACCTGTACCTTTTTGACGCCAGGGCTTCTTCCCGCCACCGGAAACATCAGCGCGATTCTTCTGCGCCTTGGTACCCTGGCGGGCGCCGGCCATGTAGGCCACGACCGCCTGGTGCACCAGGTCTTGATTGAATTCACGACCGAAAGTCACTTCAGAGACAGCTACAGTGCCTTTGGCGCCTTCGGGAGTAGCGATATTCAGTTCCATATCTATTTCCCCTCAGACTTAGGCTTTTACTGCCGGACGAACAATGACGTTGCCGCCGGGCGCACCGGGAACAGCACCCTTCACCAGCAGCAGATTGCGCTCGGCGTCGACACGAACCACTTCCAGGTTCTGCACGGTTACGCGCTCGGCACCCATATGACCGGCCATTTTCTTGCCTTTCCACACGCGACCGGGAGTCTGGCACTGGCCGATAGAACCGGGAGCGCGGTGAGACAGGGAGTTACCGTGGGTTGCGTCCTGGGTGCGGAAGTTCCAGCGCTTAACACCGCCCTGAAAACCTTTACCCTTGGAAGTGCCGGTTACGTCGATCTTCTGGCCGGCCTCAAAGCCGGAAACAGTGATCTCAGAACCGATTTCGAAAGCCTCGTCAGAACCGTCAGTGCGCAGTTCGAAGAGAGCAGTGCCAGCCTCTACATTGGCTTTGGCGAAGTGGCCCGCCTGGGGCTTGGAGACACGGGAAACCTTGCGATTGCCCACGGTTACCTGAACCGCCGCATAGCCATCGGTTTCCACAGTTTTCACCTGGGTGACGCGATTCGGAGCTACCTCGATAACAGTTACCGGGATAGAAGCGCCATCTTCGGTGAAGATGCGAGTCATGCCGCTCTTGCGGCCGACAATACCTATAGTCATCTTTTCAACCTCTCAGTGCACGGGGCTTTAACCCACTGCGGCCGCCCAGTTTCAGAGCGTTACACTACCCGGACCTTTTTCGCCCGGGATTCGGTAGTTAATTGAAAGAGTTAGCCGAGACTGATCTGAACCTCAACACCGGCCGCCAGATCGAGCTTCATCAGCGCGTCGACGGTCTTCTCGGTGGGCTCGACGATGTCCAGCAAACGCTTGTGGGTACGAATCTCGTACTGGTCGCGCGCGTCCTTGTTGACGTGCGGGGAGATCAGCACGGTGTACTTCTCTTTGCGAGTCGGCAGCGGGATGGGACCGCGAACCTGGGCGCCAGTGCGCTTGGCCGTCTCGACGATCTCCTGGGTAGACGTGTCAATCAGCTTGTGATCGAACGCCTTCAGGCGAATTCGGATGCGTTGACCCTGCATGGAATCAAACTCCAACTTGAAAACTAAAGAACGCCCTTTTACGCAACCCCGAGGGCGGGCGAAAAGGAGCGCGAATTCTAATGGTCGCCAACAACCCTGTCAACCGGGAACCCCGGTTTAATTTGCGACTTCCGGCGGGCGCGAAACTACACTTTGGGTATTGGCAGCAGTAGGAGGTACCGAGCCATGACCATAGCCGCCAGAGTCAGTCAGTATTTGCGCGACCAGTCGGTCGACTACCAGCTGGTACAGCACCCTCACAGTGCCACCAGCCGCGAGAGCGCCCACGCCGCCCATGTGCGGGAAGATCAGGTGGCCAAGGCCATCCTGCTGAAGGATGACGAGGGCTATGTGCTGGCCGTGATCCCGGCCAGCAGCAGCCTCGACATGCGGGCCCTGCACGACGAGACGGGGCGCAATCACCTGGAAATGGTACCCGAGGACGAGCTGGGTCGCGTCTTCCCCGACTGCGAGCTGGGCGCCCTGCCGCCGCTGGGACAGGCCTACGGCGTCACCACCCTGCTCGACAGCAGCCTGCGCCACCGCGACACCGTCTACTTTGAGGCCGGCGACCACGAGGAGCTGGTGGAAATGGACGGCTCGCGCTTTGCGAAGTTGTTTTCCGGCAGCCGCAGCTGCGATCTAAGCAAAGACTGGCCGTAAACAACAGGGCGAGAGTCAGGATGCCGACTCCCGAAAACGGGAGAATGCGTATAGCACCAGCAAAAAAGCCGCAGAGTTTCCACTGCGGCTTTTCATTCAGATCAGGAGTAGGGATTACTCGATGATCTTGGCAACAACGCCGGCGCCAACGGTACGGCCGCCTTCGCGGATCGCGAAGCGCAGACCTTCTTCCATGGCGATCGGGGCGATCAGGGTAACGGTCA